>DZBS01000057.1 GCA_022729995.1 Draconibacterium orientale
GTAGGTTTTGGCGTTTTTGCAACCAAAACTCTAAGTATTGAATCGCTTTCGTTATAAATACAATGAATAATATCTTTTGGACTTTCGACCAAACATTTTTCGTCTACAACTTGTTTTTCATCACCAACCAAAATTGTTGCTTTTCCTTCAACCACAAAGAAAAAAACATCAACCGGTGTAATGTGAGGTTTTAAACTTTGACCCGGATTTAAACTTATCATCACAACTTGTGCTTCGGCTTTGTCATAAAGCAAAGTAACATCAACGCTGTGCGGATTTTCTTTTTTGGGCGAATTTCTATAATCTGCTATTTTCATATCGTATTTCTAAAAAGTTTTATTTATTAATTTCCGATTCAAGCATATTTGTGAGAACTACAAATTCTTGCCAGCTCAATTGTTCAGGGCGTTTGTTCATAATATCATTTTCAATTTTCGCTTCTCCTAAAAGTCCTTTCAACGAATTTCTCAGAGTTTTTCTGCGTTGATTAAAACCTGCTTTTATAATTGTTTTAAATAATTTCTCGTTGCAATCCAACTGAATTGTATCTTTTCTTGTGAAACGAATAACACCTGAACGAACTTTTGGCGGCGGATTAAAAACCTCAGGTTCAACCGTAAACAAATATTCAACATTATAATAAGCTTGCATCAAAACACTTAAAATTCCGTAAACTTTATTTCCGGGTTTTGAAGCAATTCTTTCGGCAACTTCTTTTTGAAACATACCAACAACTTCCGGAATCAATTCTTTATGTTCTAATACTTTAAATAATATCTGACTTGAAATATTATAAGGAAAATTACCGATAATAATTGTTTGAGTTTTGAAAATGTTTTCGAAATCCATTTTTAAAAAATCGGCTTGCAAAATTCTGTCGCCAAGTTGCGGATAATTATTATGTAGATATTCAACCGATTCGGAATCCAATTCAACCACATAAGTAGTGAAATCTTTTTCCAATAAAAAATCTGTTAAAACTCCCATTCCCGGACCAACTTCAACAACGGTTTTTATGTCTTTAGAAATTAAAGAATTAACAATGTCTTCGGCAATTTTTTTATCTTTCAAAAAATGTTGTCCTAAATGTTTTTTTGGTCTTACATTCATTTTAAATATCAATTTAAAAAAATATTTTTTTATAAAAAGTAAACTACAATATTAATTCTAATTAACGGTTATGCAATAAAAATACTTAATTTTGTATATATTTGTATTTATTGGGTTAATATTAAAAATTGAATATTTATTTTATCAATTTTATGAATAAAAATATATTATAAATTTAATATCAGCATTTTAATTGACAATTCAAAATAATGACTAAAAAAGAAGATCTATTAAATTATCTAAAATCTAATAAAGAATTATTCAGATTACAATTTAATATTATCAAAATAGGCATTTTTGGTTCTTATGCTCGCAATGAACAAACGGAAAACAGTGATATTGACATAATTATTGAAATGCAAAATAACACCGAAAATATTTTTGACAAACGTATGGCTTTAAAAGAAAAAATTAGCGATTATTTTTCAATTCCTGTAGATGTTTGTCATGAAAAAGCAATAAAACCGGTATTTAGGGAAATGATTTTAAATGAAGCTGTTTATGTTTAACAAAAATCTTATTATAATTAAAACTGTAGCTAAATAATCAAATAATATAAAAACTATAAATTATTTATTTGGGAAAAATCTTTTTTTTCAAAGTATAATTTTAGAAAAAAAAATTAAAATCAAACATGACAGGAGCAGACATTTTATGGGTTGATGATGAAATCGACTTGTTAAGAATACACATACTATATCTCGAAGAAAAAGGACACAGAGTTGTTACGGCAAACAACGGCGACGACGCTATTGACATTGTTAAAGAAAAAAATTTCGATATAATTTTTCTCGACGAAAACATGCCCGGAATGTCGGGAATTGATGTTTTAACCGAGCTAAAACAAATTCGTCCGCACACGCCGGTTGTGATGATTACAAAAAACGAAGAAGAATCTATAATGGAAGAAGCAATAGGCTCAAAAATTAACGATTATCTTATAAAACCCGTAAATCCGAAGCAAATTATTCTGGCAATTAAAAAAAATGTTGACAATAAAAGACTAATTTCGGAAAAAATAACATCACGCTATCAAACCGAATTCGGAAAAATAAATATTGAAATAAACTCTGCAAGAACAGTTAAGGATTGGACAGAAATATACAAGAAGCTCGTTTATTGGGAATTGGAATTAGAAACTTCCGGAGAAAACACAATGGACGAAATTCTCAAAACTCAAAAAGAAGAAGCAAACAAAGAATTCGGAAAATTTATTAAAGCAAATTATCTAAATTGGTTTAAGCCCGGAAACGAAGACAGACCAATGATGCCTTTTGATTTTTTTAGAAAAGAAATTATTCCTTTGCTTGATAATAACGAAAAAGTTTTTGTTCTTGTAATCGACAATTTGCGATTCGACCAATGGAAAACCATTATGCCGTTGATTCGCGAACACATGAATGTAGAGAAAGAAGACATTTGGTATTCTATGCTTCCGTCGGCAACTCAATACGCCAGAAATGCACTTTTTGCAGGACTTACACCTTCTCAAATTGCAAAAAGATATCCCGAATATTGGCTTAACGACGAAGAAGAAGGAGGAAAAAATCTTTTTGAAGAAAAATTACTCGAAAAATTATTTGAAATGTATAGAAGAAAAGTAAAGTTTTCTTACGATAAAATAATGAACAACAAATTCAGCAAAAAACTCAACGAAAATCTCTCAAATCTTCTTCAAAACCAATTATCTGTTGTTGTATATAATTTTGTGGATATGATGTCGCACGCAAGAACCGAAATTGAAATGATTAAAGAACTTGCCTACGACGAAAAAGCCTACAGAGCATTAACTCTCACATGGTTTGAGCATTCGCCTCTTTTGGAATTAATAAAAGAACTTTCTGTTCAAAAAATAAAAACCATAATTATTACCGATCACGGATCGGCAATTGTTCAAAATCCGGTGAAGATTGTGGGCGATAAAAACACTTCTACAAATTTGAGATATAAATTAGGAAGAAATTTAAGTTACAATAAAAATAAAGTTTTTGAAATTACAAACCCTGAATCTGCCGGTTTACCTTCTACAAATCTAAGCTCGTCTTATGTTTTCAGTTTTGCAAACGATTTTTTTGCATATCCGAATAATTTCAATTATTATGTGAGATATTACAAAGGAACTTTACAACACGGAGGAATTTCAATGGAAGAATTATTAATTCCGTATATAGTTTTAACACCAAAAGAATAATTTTTGAAATGAAACATCCATGTAAGTCGCTTGACACACAGAAGTATGATTATTTAGGATGTTCCTATCTGACCTTTGAAAACAATTAAAAATAAACAGATGAATACATATATTGCACAAAATATAAATGATTTATCAAAAATATCAAAAGAATTTATTGCAGATAATAATTCAAATAAAATTTTTGCATTCTACGGAAAAATGGGAGCCGGAAAAACAACTTTTATAAAAGAACTTTGCAAAAGTTTAGGTTCCGATGATATTGTTACAAGTCCCACATTTGCTATTGTTAACGAATATCAAACTCCCAAAAACGGAAAAATTTTTCATTTCGATTTTTATAGAATAGAATCTGAAGAAGAAGCTTTTGATATTGGATTTGAAGATTATATTTATCAAGATAATTATTGTTTTATTGAATGGCCCGAAAGAATAGAAAATTTATTGCCAAAAAACTTTACAAAAGTAATTATTACCGAAGAAATTAACGGAAACAGAACAATTCATTTATTATAAAATTAATCAATTATGACAATTTCTCACAATAACCCAAAGCAAATAAATTACGAAGGCAGTCTGATGCCTCAAGTAGAAATGTTATCTATTGGCAATAATAATAAAAAATTAAAAATCGGACTTCCGAAAGAAGAAAATAAATACGAAAACCGAATTATGCTCACTCCTTTTGCAGTAAAACAGCTTATTGACGAGGGTCATAATATTTTAATGGAAAGCGGAGCCGGAGAAAAAAGTAATTGGTCCGACGCGGATTATACTTCAGTTGGAGCAAAAATTGCATCAAAAAGCGATGTTTATAAATCCGAAATTGTAGCAAAAGTATCACCTTTCAGCGAAAATGAGATTTCACTTTTGGGAACAAATCAAACAATTTTTTCTGCTCTACATGTAAACACTCAATCCGAAAACAGTATTAGAAAACTTTTATCGAAAAAAGTTACGGCAATTGCAATAGAAAACATAAAAGATAAAAACGGATTTGCACCATTTGTTGAATCAATGAGCGAAATTTCCGGAATATTATCAATATCAACAGCAAGCGAATATTTGAGTAATGCCAAAGGCGGAAAAGGAATTGTTTTGGGCGGAATAACCGGAATTCCTCCCGCAAAAGTTGTGATTTTGGGAGCCAGCAAATCCGGAGAATATGCTGCAAGAGCTGCAATTGCGCTTGGTGCACAAGTTAAAATTTTTGATAAATCAATAGAAAAACTTCAAAAAATAAAATCGAAACTCGGATTTAGCATTTACACTTCCGTGCTTCAAAAAGATGCTGTTGCAAAAAATATAAAAAGTGCCGATGTTGTTATCGGAGCAATAGATTTTTCGGGCAATGACGAAGGATTTGTTGTAGCAGAAAGCGATATTGCAAAAATGAAAAAAGGTGCTGTTATTATTGATTTGAATATTGATAATTTTTCGTGTTTTGCTACATCTCACTTAACAAATTTAGGAAACCCGACTTTCGTAAAACACGGAGTTACACATTATTGCGTTCCAAACATTGCTTCAAGAGCTTCAAGAACCGCTTCGTTGGCTTTGAGCAACGCATTATTCACAATTCTTTTAAATATTTCCGAAAACAGTTCGGGAATTTATTTTGCAGTGAACGATGCCGCTTTAAGAAACGGAACTTATATTTACATGGGAATTTTAACGAACAAACAACTCGCAAAAAAATTTAATCTCGATTATAAAGATATTGACTTATTGACAGCAATTTTTTAATTCCTTTTTTTCAATTCGGCTTCCAGAAAATCGAATGTTGAAAGAATAACAGGTTCGTCGTTTACAATTGCAATGTCGTGTTCAAAATGAGCAGATGCTTTTGAGTCGGCAGTAATAATTGTCCAACCGTCGTCTAATTGATTTACTTCTTTTACACCCAAATTAATCATCGGTTCAATAGCTAAAACCATTCCGTTTTGGATTTTGGCACCTCTTCCTCTTTTTCCGTAATTTGGCACAGAAGGATCTTCGTGCAAACTTCTTCCCAAACCGTGGCCTGTAAGTTCGCGAACAACTCCGTAACCGTATTTTTGAACGTGATTTTGAATTGCAAAACCAATATCGCCAATTCTGTTTCCGACTTTGGCTTCTTTAATTCCAATGTATAATGATTCTTTTGTTATTTCGAGTAATTTTTTTATTTCGGGTTTTACTTCTCCAATTTGAAAAGAATAAGCATGATCGCCGTGAAATCCGTTTTTCACAACACCGCAATCAACAGAAATTACATCGCCTTCTTTAAGAATATATTTACCCGGAATACCGTGAACAACTTGCGCATTTACAGATGTGCAAAGAGTTGCAGGGAATCCGTAATATCCTTTAAATGAAGGAACTCCTCCGTTATCGCGAATAAATTCTTCGGCAATTTTATCTAATTCGGCTGTAGAAATTCCGGGACCTATTATTGAGGCAATAACTCCTAAAGTTTTTGAAACTAATTGAGCACTTTGCCTGATTAATTCAATTTCTTCGGTTGTTTTTATATGTATCATTTAATAAAAATTCAAAATTATTTGGCAAAGATATAATTTAAAATAATTATATAATTATTCAATTATACAATTATACAATAATTATTACAGATTCTAAGTCGTAAAGTATAGAAAAAATATATTTTTGCTTTGCGTTATTCTTTGCGTTACTCGGCGTTTTAAAAAATTTTACCGAAGAGAATCGCTAATTTTTTCGTAGAGATACGCAGAGAAAACTTTAATAAAACGACATTGAATACAGATTATTAAAAAAATCAGCCTTCGACTTAATAATTGTTTTTATCAACAAATTATTGAAGCTAAAGACTGATTCTTGAAATTAATATATTATTTTAGAAAATAAATTTCTAAACGTGTTCTAAAACAGCCATTTGCAAATAATAAGCACCTGCACCTGCTAAATATCCGAGTAATGCTAAAAGAGATATTTTTTTAACATACCAAATAAAATCTATTTTTTCCATTCCCATTGCAGCAACACCTGCAGCCGAACCAATAATTAAAATACTTCCGCCTGTTCCGGCACAATATGCAAGAAATTCCCAGAAAGTTCCGTCAACCATAAAATTAGCAGCATATCCGGTTGCTCCTGCTTCTGCTACAGGATACATTCCCATTGCTCCTGCAACCAAAGGCACATTGTCGATAATTGAAGAAAGAAGACCTATTGCAATGTTTATAAGGTAAATATTTCCTAATTTTTCATCAAGAAAGTTTGCTAAAATACCAAGTTGTCCGGCAGATTGCAATGCAGCAACAGCCGATAAAATACCTAAGAAAAATAATACAGTAGGAACATCAACTCTTGTAAGGATTTTAATTACAGTTAGTTTTTGAGTTCCTTCAAGTATAACTTCTGCATCAGCATCACCAATTCCCGACATTCTTAATTTTTTCGGATCGTGCCATCTGTGCAATATTTCAGTTGTTGCCCACAAAATACTAAGTCCGAAAAGCATTCCCATGTAAGGAGGAAGATGTGTATAAGTTTTAAAAACAGGAACAAATAATAATGCACCAACTCCCATAATTAAAATACCTAATTGCTGACGACTTGAAATCACATTAGCTTCTTCTTGAATTACGGGTCTTGTAACAGCTCCTTTCATTGTAAAAGTTAAAATTAACAAAGGAACAAGTATTGTTATTATACTTGGTATGAAAACCATAACCATAATATTCCAAGCAGTAACTTGTCCGCCAATCCAAAGCATAATTGTTGTAACATCGCCAATCGGAGTCCATGCACCGCCGGCGTTTGCTGAAACAACTACCATACTTGCAAAAAACCATTTTGTTTCTTTATCATCAATTAATTTCCTAAGCAAAGCAATCATAACAATTGTTGTAGTTAAGTTGTCTAATACAGCTGACATGAAAAAAGTAAGGATAGAAATAATCCAAAGTAATTTAACTTTGTTTGTAGCACTAATTCTGTCTGTAATAGTTTTAAAACCTTGATGTTGGTCAACAATTTCAACAATTGTCATTGCTCCCAAAAGGAAGAATAATATTTCTGAAATTTCAGCTAAATGTTTTAAAACTTCTTCATGAGAAATAAAACTTCTCATTTCTTCATGAGAACCTGCAGCTGCGGGGTTTCCTTTTACATATTCGCCCCAAGCACTGCTCACAAATTCACCGGCTGAGTTTACCATTGTCAGTATTTCTTGGCTTCCGAGTATATAAACTACCCACATTAGCATTCCCAACAACAAAGCTGTTGCAGCTTTATCAACTCGCAACGGATGTTCAAGAGCTATTGCAGTATAGCCCAGAACAAAAATAATTACCATTAAAATAAACATAATATCGAGTTTTAAATTTCTATAAATTTTTAAAATTTTGTGCAAATATAATTTTATGTGTTGTGTTTTTCAAATTTAATATTCTGTTTTACAGATAAAATTTAAATATTTGAATTTAATAATTCATTTCATAAGCACCTTTTTGCGAATACACAAAATCGGTCCAAATCTTTTTATATCTTTTTTCGTCAACAAAAGGTTTTCTAATCATTTTCATGCAATATTCCATTTGTTTTTCTGTTGAAGAAGGTTTGTTGTGAAGTTCCAAAGCAAATTTTGAAAAATCTCTAACCATAAAATCAAAAATTTGATCTAATAAATCAATATCAATATAATAAAGTCTCGCATTTTCCAAAATCAATTGAGCGTAAGGAATAAGCGTAAAAATATCGCCAACGGCCAACATCATTTCTGTATCTTTTTGTTGCTCGGGAGTTGAAGGTGCTTTTATTAACGATTCTTTAAATATTTCAACTTGTTCTTTAAAAATTTTCAAATTTGGGGTGTTGAATAATGAAAACGCTTTATTATAATCGTGAAACTGAATTTTTCCGAGTCCTCCGGCAGTTCCTTGATTGAAAAGAAAATCATCATTTCTTGCTTCCGAAGTTTGAGGAATATCAGTATATTCTTTTGGATTGAAAAGGTAGTTTTTCGCAAATTTTATTATCAGAGCAATGTTAACGTGCACGGTTCCTTCGAGCTTTGGAAGTGCACGAATATCGCGTGTTGCCATTTCGAAAAATGTATCTTTTTCAAAACCTTTTGCAGCAATTACGTCCCACATTAAATTTATTACTTCTTCGCCTTGAGTTGTAACTTTCATTTTTACGAGCGGGTCGTAAAGTAAATAACGACGGTCGTCGGCAGAAGCATTTCGCATGTAATCTGCTGTTCGCATTGCGTAAAGTTTCATTGCAACAAGGCGAGTGAATGCATCAACAAAAAGTTTTTTAACGTGCGGAAAATCAGTTACAAACATTCCGTATAAATTTCTTGAAGATGCGTGATTTATGGCTTCGTAGAATGAATGAGTGCACATTCCTATTGATGCCCAACCCAAATTATATTTTCCTACATTCACTGTATTTAAAGCCGAATCCCAAGCTTGTTTTCCTTTTGAAAGAATATCGTTTTCGGTAATCGGATAATTTTCGAGTTTGTATTCGCCCACATAATTTTGACTGTTAACGGTGTTTTTAACCAGATTATATTTTTTATGTTTGTAATCTGCAATAAAAAAGACATAATCGTCTGTTCCTTCAATTTTTCCGAACGTGGAAACCATATCGGCTTCGTTTGCGTTTCCTATATAATATTTTGAACCGTTTGCCAAATAAGTTCCGTCGAATTGCTTTGTGAGTTTCATTTCGGTTGAATATACGTCGGCACCGTGTGTTCGTTCGGAAAGTCCGAATGCGAAAATTGAACCTTTTTGGAGAAGTTCCGCTGCTTTATTTTTGATTTCTTCATTGTCCGACATCCAAATCGGACCTAATCCCAAAATTGAAACTTGCCAAGTGTACCAATACGGCAAACCGTAAAATCCTAAAATTTCATTGAATCCTTGAATTCTCCACATATCCCACCTCGAGCCTCGTTCGCCGTAGGGTGAAGGTGTTAAAAGTTTTGCAAATATTTTTTCTTTCGCCAAAAAATTTAAAAATTCTTTGTACCAAATTCTTTCTTGATCATCTTTTTTTATGCTTCCCAAACCTTTGGTTTCAAAAAATTCGATAGTCTTTTCCATTATTTGTCTCGACTCTTCGTCAGGATAAAACCGATTGTGTTTCTTAGGATTAAATAAAATCATAGTTGAAATATTTTTAAAATAATTAATGTAAATATATAAATTTATTCCAGAAAATACTATGCACGACTAACTTTTTTAAGAAATTATGGAAAAAATCATTTAACTTTAAATACAATTTGCAAAAATTGCAAATACATATATTTTAAAACTGATTTTCGCAAAAATTTGAACTTAAATTAAAAAATCAATTTATTTTTTTTGATTTTGTCCAAAAATATTCCTGTAATTATTTAAAATCAATTTTATATTTAGAAATGAAATATATTAATTTGCACAAAACTTATTTATAATAGAATAAAAATTATTTATAATAGAATAAAAAATTATTTATTATGAAAAAAATACTTTTTCTGTTATTAATTACGGGAAATTTTTCGCTCGTATTTTCTCAATCGCTAAATAGAGAACAAAAAAAATTACAAAAAAAATCGGTTAAAGTTAAAATTACAGATAAAAACGGAAATATACATTCGGGATATTTATTCGGAGCCGATAAAAATTCGCTTGTTCTAAGCTCGGATATTTATTCCGATTCTGCAATTGTACGCATAAACAATTTAGATATTTACCAAATAAGACTTCTTAAAAAACAAAGCTATGGACAAACATTTACACGTAATTTAATTGTTACGGGTGCAGCAACATTTATTTTCTCTGTTGTTCTATTTGCATATTCAGAAGATTCTATGATTGGACATGGAATTATTTCCGTTTTATTTTATACTCTTTTCGGACTACCTGCAAATATTTTAATATCAACAATTGACAAGGAAGTTGTTGATATAGATTACATTAACAGAGCAAAAAGCAACGAAGAATTTGTGCTTGAAGAAAAATTTTTGAAAAAGAATTCATTGTCAAACAAAATTCCGGAAACACTTAACAGTATTGATATTTATAAATCTGAAAACAAAGCATTCAGCAAAATTATACCGGAGAAAAAAAGACACCCCAAAATCGCAGCTCTTATTCATGTAACAGGTGCTTACAATTGGAAGATAAATTAGCTGAAAAAACAATATTCGGAAATTCATAAAGATTCTGATTTTAAAAATTATATATAGACAGGAACAAGCAATTCAGATATTTATTTTAACGAAACTTATAAATTTTCAATGAATTACAACAACAATATTCGTCCGTTTGTTTCTTTTTCAAATGTTGAAGGTAACTATTCCGGTTATTATGTTATACACGAAGCAGGTATTGATATGAAAACTCACGACAACAAATTTATTTTAGGCGCCGACTATGTTTTTTCGCCTGTAAATAAAATGTTTACAAAAAAACACGAATTCTCTTTAATCGCAGGTGCAGTTTGCAGTTACTACAAATTTATTACAATTTATAATATGGTTGAAGATTTGCAAAAGAAAAAGTATAATTATGCAATTTTTGGAGCAAACTTTGGAGCTTCTACAGAATATTTCATAACCCGACGCTTTTCTCTAAAAGTTTTAGCAAATTACAGTTTAACTCAATCAAAAAAAATTGAGGATATTTCGTTTTACTATTCTGCAGAAGACAAAAATTTAACAGTCAGTAATCTAAAAGTTAATACTTCCGATTTTAATTTCGGAGTAGGAGCTTCATTTAATTTAATTTAATTAATACCCAAAATTATGAAAAAAACACTATTATTTTTATCGCTTATTTTAATATTTTCGGCAGTAAATGCTCAAAATGAAAAAAAATTAACAAAAAAATCTGTTAAAGTTGAGATTACCGACATCTCGGGAAAAACTTATTCAGGTTTGCTGTGGTATGCAGACAGTTCGGTAATTTCAATATCAAACAAAGCAATTTTGCCCGACACTGTTAACACTTTTGAAATAAAAGATATTAAAAATATTAATCTCACAAAACGTTACCTATATGGCAACCGATTTGTAAAAGTTTTGGGAGCAAGCACAGTTGCCGCAATAGCAGTTACAACGCTTTCTTTTTTAATGGGAGGCGAATCCATGATTGGTCCTATGCTAACTTTTGCAATTGTTGAAGTTATTTACGTAACCCCTTTCAGCTTGGCTGCAGGAATTATTCCGTATAAAAGAAAAATTGAAATTTCGGTTGAAGGCAATTCGTCTGAATTGCTCGAAAAATATAAGTTTTTGAATAGAAATAAAATTTCTGATAAACCATAATTAAAAAATAGATTTTTTTTAATAAATCAAACTTCAAAAAACATATATAATTCGCTGTTTGAATATTCTTTAATGTTTTTTAATTTCTCAAATTTCGATTTCAGTTTTATATAATCTTCAACAATACTCAATTCGCGGTCGATAATAGACATGCTCACTTTTCTTATTGAACCCGAATTGAGTTTTTTAACTTTTTCGAGTTTCGATTTTACTTCGTTTTTTTGTTTCAATAATTTTTTCAAACTTAATTCATTATATTCATTTTTCATTTTAAAATATTGATTTTTAAGTTCAATAAGTCGGTCCTCTTCCTGCATTTTTATTGTATTGTAGTAATATGAATTTTTATCGAGTTTCGATATTCGTGTTGTTAGAATTAAAATATCTCTCACTAATTTTGAAATGAGAAATTCGGGACTTTGTGTTTCGGCTGTTGAAATTAATGTTTTAATATCTATCATAAAATATGAATTTTGTAATAAAAAGTTTAGATTTTCTACCTCTAATACTTTACAAAAAATAAAGTATTCTTGTAAACATTTATACTTTTACAAAATTCTTGCCAAAAATATTTTTCTCTTTAAAAATCAATAATTTACTTGAAGAAAACTTTCAATTCTTCGGTGGTATATTCTTCAATATCCTTTAATTTATCAAAATAAGATTTAACTGTAATAAAATCTTTTGCTTGATTAAGTTTTGATTTTAAAGAAGATAAAGAAATAGCATTCATCATTCCAACTTTATTTAATCTTTCGTTAATATCTTCCTGCAATTCGACAGTGAGTTCTATTAATTTTTCAACCGATATTTTATTAAATTCTTCTTTAATTTCCGAATAATATACTTTAAGGTCAAAAAGTTTTTCTTTTTGATTTTCAATTCCCATTTTAAAATAAAAAGATTTTGAATCAGAATTTGAGAGTTTGTCTTCTAAAACCAAAATTTCTCTTATAATATTTGAAATTTCGTTTTGATTGTTTCCGGATTCTATAATTGAAATTAAATCATTTGCACTAATCATAAGTTAAAGTTTATTACTTTTGTGAGTTCCTAATTTTTTTAAAATGAAAACATATAAAAAATATTACAAAATACCTGCCGAACCATCAGAAATTTATCTGGCTCTCACAACTGAGGCAACTTTATTACTTTGGACAGGAGAAAAAGCTGTAATGTCGAGAGTTGTAGGTTCTGAATTTTCTCTTTGGGACGGAAGTATTTCGGGCATAAATTTAGAATTTGAAGAAAATAAAAAAATTGTTCAACAATGGTATTTCGGCGAACAAGTTGAACCGTCGATAGTTACAATTAAACTTCATGAAGATAAAAAAGGAACTTCAGTTGAATTAATTCACACAAACATTCCCGACTATGATTTTGAAGACATAGCAGAAGGTTGGGACAATTCATATTTTGGAAGTTTATATGAATTTTATGAAGATTCCGACAACGATGAATAATTATTTTCCGTATTCTGTTCTGCTTCCAAAACATAAAAAAAATATCGGTATAAAAATCTTTGTAAATTGTTTCATATAAATAAAATTAAATAACAATTTACAAATTTAAACCGATATTTTGAAATAATTTAGAGTAAAAATACTCAATTAATGTTCTTATTGTTTTACTTGTTTTTGAGCATCAATTTTTTCGCGTAAAGCCCCAACAATTTTATCTATTCCTTTTTCTTTTAGAGGTTCAACTAATTGTGATGGAATTCCTTGCTCGGCAATAACCGGAGAAATTGTTGCATTAAACATGTCATTAGCTTGGTTTTTTAATTCTGCTTCCAATTCGTCTTTTCCCATTGTCATTAATTCGGGTCTTGCAGGACTTTCTTTTCCTTTTTTCACAACATCTTTAACTAATGAACCAACATAAGCCACTTTAATAGGATTTCCTACAACCGGCATATTTCTGAAATTGTCAAATAAAAATTTTATCATTTTGTGTATATTTGGTTTGTTAATTAATAATGTGCAATTTAAGAAAAAAAACAATCTGTATATACTCAAAATGTTACTTTTTTATATTATTTTTTAGATTTCCATTCATTGTAAAATTGTTCAAGAAACTTTTTCATAAAAAGATGACGATTTTCGGCAATTTCTTGAGCTTTTTTTGTGTTCATTAAATCTTTCAAAAGCAATAATTTTTCATAAAAATGATTTATTGTATGCGATTCACTTTTATGATATTCTTCGGAATTTGAATAATTTTGAGGTTTAATTTCCGGATTGTAAATAACTCGGTTTTTGAAACCTCCGTAATGAAATGCTCTTGCAATTCCAATTGCTCCAATGGCATCTAATCTGTCGGCATCTTGAACAATTTTTAGTTCAAGACTTTTAACTTTATTAATAGAAATTCCTCCTTTAAAAGAAATATTATCAATTATATCAATAACATTTTCAATTTTATTTTTATTGAAATTGATATTTTTAAGAATTTCGCGACTTTCAGAAGCAGCTTTTTCATAATTGCCGCCGTTAAATTTTGCATCGGAAATATCGTGCAAAAGTGCCGAAATTTCAATAATTTCTTTGTCGCCGCCTTCTGTATCGGAAATTTCAAGAGCCATATTTCGCACTCTGTCAATATGATACCAATCATGACCTTTTTCGGCATCTTTTAATTTATTTTTTACAATTTCTTCTGCTAACTTAGCTGTTTCTATTTTATTCATAATTAAATTTTTTTTATGCAAAATAATAAAATTTCCGACAAAGAATATCTTATTAAACTTGCCAACACAAAAATGCCCTTCGGAAAATATAAAGGACAATTTTTGGCAGACATTCCCGAGCCTTATTACGTTTGGTTTGCAAAGCAAGGATTTCCTAAGGGAGAACTGGGAGAAATGCTGCAATTAATGAACGAAATTAAAATAAACGGACTTGAATATTTGATTAAAAATATACGAAAAATGTAATTTTGTCAGTAAAAAAGATAATGCACGGTTTTTGATAAAAACAGCTTAAATCATAAATTCTATATAATGAAAAAGAAATATTCAAGACTAATTTTCATCTCAGCAATTTCAGTAATTTCGGCTTTATATTTTTTTCAGGAAAGCAAAAATCATCCAAAAAATTCAGAATTTATTTTTAGTGAAAATATATCTGACAATAAAGATAAAATTATTGAAAAGATAAAATCTGAAAGTTTAGGAGATATTTACCTAAAATCGGGTAATGAAAAATTTGGTTTAACACACATTTTAATGAGACATTCGGCCGATTATTACAGCGATTATAAAAACAAAGGAACTCTTTTTCCAAAATCTACAACAGAAAAAGAAATTATTGATGCTATTAAACAGGTTGCTGAAAGCGGAATTAGCGACCCAAAAGCTAAAGGAGATTCTAAAGCTTTAAAAAAAGAATTATATTTGCACGGTGAAAAAGCTAATTACAGATTAATAGTTAGCGATGAAAACGAGATAATTACTTTTTTTAAAACAGATTAAAGTGAAATTTGAAATAAAAATACAAGACCTTGTTAATCAAATACAAGATTTAGATTACTTTGAATATTCATTAGGATGGTTTGAAATAAAACACAGAGAAATGAATATTTCTTTTTTTAAAGAAAACAGATGTATGGTTTTTCTTAGTCTTCAAACTTTATATCAACACATTAACAGTCTTGAAAACAATCATTCTCAAAAAATTAATTGGATTGGCGAAGATAACGGACTTGGTTTTATTTTAAGTATCAACAAAAAAAAATTGTATTTCGAAAACGATAAATTCAAAACCGGTGTAAACATAAAAAAATTAAAAAAATCTATCAGCAAAGAAATTATACGAACAATTATTAAAATGGAAGACATAAATCCTAATATTGTCTACAAAAAATTATATTTCTCTCTTCACGATATTTCAAAGTTTTTGAGTTACTGATAAATAAATCAAGAATTTTTTATACTGATAAAAAATTCTAATTTAGCTCACCAAAACAATCATTTTCCCTAATAAAGAAAGAAAGCTAAATTTATGAACTCATTAATTTCACCCGACAATAATTTACTTTTATTTACAATAGTACTCGGAGCCGCAACATTTGGAATATACTCAGAGCACAAAAAATGGTTCGGAAAAATATCCGGAATTTTGATAACAATGATTTCTATGTCAATATTATCAATGACCGGAGTTGTTCCTGTTGCTTCAAATCCAAAAATTCAGGTTGGTGTTTATGATATGGTGTTTTCATATTTTATCCCTATTGCAATTCCGTTATTACTTTTCAGTTCAAATATTTTTAAAATTATTACCGAAAGCGGAAGACTGCTTTTAGCTTTTATTTTAGGAGCAATAGGAATTGTTCTCGGTTCATTTTTAGCTTTTTATTTAATAGATTTGGGAGCAGGTTCAGGAAATACTGCAGGTGTAATTGTGGCTACATTAATTGGCGGAAGTATCAATTTTTTTGCAACAGCCGAAATATTAAATTTTAGCACACATCCGCTATTTACGGCAACTGTGGCAGTAGACAATTTTGTAGCTAATTTGTATATTTTATTGCTTTTCACAATTCCTTCAATGGGTTTTTTAGCAAGATTTTTTGCAAAACCAAAAATCGAAAACACTATTAAAGCAGAAAATTCGGAAGAAGAAAAAAAAGAGCCTATAACAATTGAAAACATTGCGTTATCATTGTTTTTTGCAATATTAACGGCGGCTGTAGGAATTGCAATTTCGCCATATTTTCAAAACCTATTTAATACCGAAATAAATTTAAGCATATTAATAGTTACAGTTTTGGCAATTGCAGCAGCAAACATATTCCCAAAAAAACTCAAAAAACTTGAAAATACGGCTTTTTCAATCGGATTATTTTTTATGTATATTTTCTTGGCAGTTATTGGAGCAGCCACAAACTTACACGACATTTTGCACGTTGGACCAATGGTTTTACTGTTTTATATAGTAATAATGTTTTTTCATTTATTTTTAATGATTTCAATTGCAAAATTATTTAAGCTTGATGTTTATGAAGTAATAATTTCATCGGCAGCAAATATAATGGGACCTTCGGTTGCAGCGCCAATGGCTGCTTCTCTCGGACAAAAAAAACTTATTACACCTGCAATTCTCGTAGGAATTTTAGGATATGTAATTGGAACATTTATTGGTGTTTCTTTAGCAATTTTCATAAACGGATTAATATAAAAAATGTAAATATTAGCAAAGAAATTTCAACTATTTTCAATTAGAAATTATTAATAATTTATTATTCAAAAATTTAGAGTTACTTTTGCGAAAAATAAATATTAAGAAGTGACTTTTAACGATTTAAATTTAAACACACCTTTGCTCAACGCTTTGAGCGATTTAGAATATTTTTCTCCCACACCGATTCAATCAAAAACATTTTCGGTAATTATGTCGGGTGCAGATATGGTTGGTATTGCACAAACCGGAACCGGAAAAACATTCGCTTATCTTTTACCGATATTACGTCAATTAAAATACTCCGAACAAAAAAATCCGAGAATATTAATTGTAGTTCCAACACGCGAGCTTGTTTTACAAGTAGTTTCTGAAATTGAAAAACTTTCAAAATACATTACTTTAAGAGTTGAAGGCGTTTATGGCGGAACAAACATAAACACACAAAAAAAATTAGTTTATAAAGGTTTAGACATTATTGTTGCTACTCCCGGAAGACTTTTTGACATTTTGATGACAGGTTTACTCAGATTAAATCAAATTCAAAAACTTGTGATTGACGAAGTTGATGAAATGTTAAATTTAGGATTCAGACCTCAATTAGTAAACATTATTGAAAATCTTCCAAAAAAACGCCAAAACTTAATGTTTTCGGCAACTTTGAGCCAAGATGTTGATAATATTATTTCCGATTTTTTTATAAATCCAATAAAAATTGAAGTTTCGCCACACGGAACACCGCTCGAAAAAATTGAACAAAAAATTTATCTTGTTCCAAATTTCAATACAAAACTAAATTTATTAAACATATTACTTGAAAACGAAGAAGAATATACAAAAATTCTTGTTTTTGCCGGAAGTAAGAAATCTGCCGACAGAATTTTCGCAAATTTACCCGAAAAATATACAGATAAATCCGGTGTTATACATTCAAATAAAAGTCAAAATCTGCGTTTCGGGAATTTAAATAAATTTATTTCGGGCGAAAACAGAATATTAATTGCCACCGATATTGCCGCAAGAGGTCTTGATATTCAAGACGTAAGTCATGTTATAAACTTTGATGCACCTGAAAATCCGGGCGATTATATTCACCGAATAGGAAGAACCGGAAGAGCTGAAAAAGACGGTGTTGCAATAACTTTTGTATCCGAAAAAGAAGAAGAATTTATTTCGGAAATAGAAAAATTAATGAAAAGGCAAATTCCGGTAGAACAATTACCGGAAGGAATAAAAGTTTCTCAAACATTGCAAACATTTGAGAAAGAACCTGTTATTCCTCGCGGATATGGTAAAAAGTTGGATATGAGCGAATCTCAAGGAGCATTTCACCAAAAAAGCGAAAAAAAATTAAAGCAAAACTCCGGCTCTCCTTCCAAAAAAAGAAAGCCGGCAAAAAGAAGCAAAAAGAAAAAGTAATTTAAATATATTTTCAAAAAAACAGATTATTTACATTAAAGCCAAAACGTTTTTTTAATAATTATATCAAATAAGCATGTTACAGATAAAATAAAATAATTGTAATTTAAATTTATTTTTATTTCTTTGTATAAAGACAGAAACAAATCATTTCAAAATTAATATCAAAATTTTTTACTTATGAATAAAATTGTTGAAAAATACGTTGAATTGCCCAAAATTATTAGAAGACCTTTATGGAAAATATGGCATAAAATGATTAGATCATTTGACAAGCAAACAACAACTGTTTTTATGAATTACGGTTATGCAAGCGAAAACGGAGAATTTTCGTCACTTAGTTTAAAACCCGAAGATGTAGCTGATAAATACAGCATTCAATTATATCATCATGTTGCCGGACAATACGATTTAAAAGACAAAGACATTCTTGAAGTTGGTAGCGGAAGAGGCGGCGGAGCTTCATTTTTAACAAGATATTTTTCACCAAAATCATATACAGGTTTAGATATTTCAGAAAAAACAACAGAATTTTGCAATACAAGACACAACGTTCCGGGTTTAAAATTTATTACCGGATATGCAGAAAACCTTCCATTTGAAGATTCACGTTTTGATGCAGTTGTTAATGTAGAATCGGCAAGATGTTACGGCGACATTCCCAAATTTTTTACCGAAGTTTACAGAGTTTTAAAACCCGAAGGTAAATTTCTTTTTGCCGACATGATTAAACCCGAAGATATAGAAACCATAAATTTAGGTTTAGAAAAAGCGGGTTTCACAGTTTCAAAAAAGAAAAATATTAGAGAAAACGTTGTTAGAGCTTTAAAACTTGATTCGGAATACAGAAAAGACAATATTCACAGAAAAGCTCCAAAATTTTTACATAAATCATTCTATCAATTTGCAGGTGTTGAAGGCTCCGAAAGATTTGACGCTTTTGATAAAAACAGAATTGATTATTGGAG
>DZBS01000058.1 GCA_022729995.1 Draconibacterium orientale
ACAGAGCTGTTAATGCTACCGCTTCAAATGCTCAAACATGTGACGGTAACGTTATGCTTACCGGTAATATGCCGGCTCCTGGTGAATCCGGAATTTGGACTACATATACAGCCGGAGTTACTTTTGACGAGATTTCAATATTTAACACAGATGCTCATAATTTGGTTCCCGGTAATAATACTTTTGTATGGACACTTGATAACGGTGTATGTTCTGATGAAGCAAGTATAACTATTAATTATATAAAACCAATTGTTGATGCAGGCGTTGATAAAGTAATTTGTGAATCATTTAGTTATATGGCCGCAAACGATCCAACTCCCGGAACCGGAGTTTGGTCCGTAATTACAGGTTCGGGTACTTTCGCTCAATCTTCAAATAACGGAACTTATGTTTCAGGTCTTGGACAAGGATTGAATTTGTTAAGATGGACCGTAAATCAAAGCGGATGTATTGTTTTTGATGAAGTTAATGTAACAAATAATTTACCGATTGTAAATGCAGGACCTGATCAATCGACTTGCTCAAATATTGTGAATCTTTCCGGAAACCTCCCTGTAATAGGAGAAACCGGTATATGGACACAAGTTACAGGTTTTGTCGCCGTTATTACTGATAGTAATCTAAATAGTTCAACTGTAACATCATTATCCGGAGGATCAAGTACGTTTATGTGGACAATTTCAAACGGTTTATGTGATGCTTATGACGAAGTAGTTATAACATATAATAAAGTTACACCTGATGCAGGAGTTGATCAATCAACTTGTGATGGGTCTGCTGTTCTTATGGCTGTAGATCCGACTCCCGGAACCGGAATTTGGTCTATTATTGGAGTTGGAACTTTTGTAAATGCTTCAATGTTTAATACAAGTGTTTCCGGTTTGGCACCCGGACCAACAACTTTACGTTGGACTACCTCATACAAAGGATGTTCTGATTTTGATGATTTGATTATTACAAATAATGAAGTTTTCTCAAATGCAGGAGTTGATCAATTAATTTGTTCAAGCAGTTCTACATTAATTGGTAATAACCCCGGAGGATTAGGCTCAGGTGTTTGGAATCGTACAGGTGGTTCGGGTATTATTGCAAGTAGCACTTCTAATATTTCTGCAGTTACCGGATTAAGTAGAGGGGTAAATATTTTTACTTGGACGGTAACAATTGGTTCTTGCAGTAAAACAGATGAAGTTAAAATTACAAATAATAGCGTAGCAAGCGTTAATGCAGGTGTAGACAGATCTATTTGCGGAACATTTACAACTTTAGCTGCACTAGCTCCAAATGTTGGAGAAACCGGTATTTGGACAGTTTCAGGAGGAAACGGTGTATTTGTAAATAATTCGATTTACAATACTGCAGTAACAGCGCTAGTTTCCGGAGAAAATAGATTTTTATGGACTATTTCTAATTTGAATTGTTCGGCAAATGACGAAGTGATTATAACAAATAATTCTCCAAGCGTAGCAGCAACTTCGCCTGATGAAGAAATATGTACTTCAACATATACTTTGGTTGGTAATTTACCGGCTGTAGGTGAAACAGGTGTTTGGACTGCGGAGTTTGGTGCTCAAGGTATTATTATATCGTCAACTTCCAATATATCCGATGTTTCTAATGTTGGACCCGGACCTAATACGTTTAGGTGGACAATTAAAAATTCAACATGTTCTTCTTATGATGATATTGTTGTAACAAATCATTCTATTTCAACTGACGCCGGTATTGATGTTGCTCTTTGTACTTCAACAGCTGTTCTTTCAGGTGATAATCCGTTCCCCGGAACAGGTTTATGGACTGTTGTTAATTCAGGTGGAACTCCTATTATTATTGATGATACAAATTATCAAACAAATGTTACTAATTTAGGATCAGGATCTAATATTTTCAAATGGACTGTTCAATCCGGTAATTGTAGTGCTTGGGATGTTGTAACAATTGTAAATAATATTCCTTCAACTTCTAATGCCGGCGGCAACCAAACCGTTTGTGACGGAACTGTTGTATTATCGGGTAATAATCCGACTATAGGAACAGGTGTTTGGTCCAGACTTGGAGGTTCGGGAACAATTGCATTTCCTTTAAACTATAATACACTTGTAACCGGCTTAGGTTCAGGAGGAAATACATTTAGATGGGAAATAACTCAAGGTTTATGTAAATCTTATGATGATGTTTCTATTTTGAATAATTTAGTATATGCTTCTGCAGGAATGGATGATGAAATTTGCGGAACTTCTTATCCTGAATTAAACGGAAATCTTCCCGGAGTTGGAGAAACCGGAGTTTGGACTGTAACCGGAGGAACCGGAACTTTTGCAAATTCAACGGTTTATAATACAGGAGTTACTGGATTATCAGGCGGTGAAAACAGATTAACATGGACAGTTACAAGAAATACTTGTTCAAATTCATCTGATGTTGTGATATCTAATAATACTCCTTCAACTGCATCTGTAAGTTCAAATCAAGAAATTTGTTCTGATAACACTGTAATTTCCGGAAATCCGCCTATTACAGGAACAGGTGTATGGAGTTTAGCTGCAGGTAGCGGAACTTTTGATAATTCTCTGGCTAATACTACAACTGTTAGAAATGTTGGTCCTGCTACAAATCAATATAAATGGACAATAACTAACGGCGGTTGCTCTTCTTATTCTGTAATTACAGTTTATAATAATTCGGTAACGGCTGTTGTAGGAGATAGCATTGATGTTTGCGGTACTGTTGCATATCTTAACGGTAGCGAACCAAATCCTGTTCACAGTGAAACAGGTATTTGGTCTACAATTGCAGGAACAGGAGTTGTAACATCTATTTCACTATATAATTCGGAAGTTACAGGTTTAAATAAAGGTGAAAATAAATTTAGATGGACTATTTCAAACGGAAAGTGTACTAATTATGCCGATTTAGTTGTAACAAATAATTTCTACGATGCTTTAGCTAACGTTGCCGGACCAACAACAATTTGTGTTGATTATGCCGACTTACTTGGAAATATTCCTGTAGTTGGATGTGTTGGTTCTTGGAATGTTCAAGCCGGAGCCGGAGTATTTGACGATGCTTCAGATCCGACAACTCGTGTTTCCGGATTGTTAAGAGGTTCAAATACTTTAAGATGGAAAATTACAAAAGACGGTTGTACTAATTATGATGATGTTGTAATCAAAAACAATATGGTTGAAGCTTATGCAGGTGATGATATAATTACTTGCGGAAATGATGCTTATTTGGTTGCTAATGAACTTTATCCTACTGAAGTTGGAATTTGGACAATTTCCAGCGGAGCAGGTACTATTTCTGATATATCAACTAACGAAACAACGGTTACAGATTTAGGCTCTGGTGCAAATGTATTTAGGTGGTCTGTTTCCGGAACTCTCGGAAATCTTTGCACTGCTTATGATGAAGTAGTTGTTTCTGAAAATACTTTCTCAACTTCTGCAGGTTTAGACAAAACAGTTTGTAGCACATCAACTACATTATCTGCTTCAAGTCCTGCTCCCGGATATGGAGTATGGAGTATTACGGGAAGTCCGGGTGTTACATTTGTTAGTCCTACTTCTAATGTAACTGTTGTTACAGGATTACAAGACAATTCAAAAAATACTTTTAGATGGACTGCATATAAAAACGGATGTACTGCTTATGATGAAGTTGTAATTTCAAATGATTTAGTAAGAGCTTATGCCGGAGGTGATCAAACAATTTGTAAACCTGAAGCAGTTTTAAGTGCTCAAGTTCCTGTTGCAGGAACAGGTAATTGGGCTATAACTTCGGGAGGCGGTGTTGTTACTACTCCAACTTATTATGCTTCACCTGTTAGCGGTTTAGTTAAAGGCAGCAATACTTTAGTTTGGACTGTTACTCATAATTCATGTATTTCATCTGACGCTGTTGTTATTACCAATAATATGGTAATTGCCGGAGCCGGTAACGATCAAGCAATATGTTCATATACTACCTATCTTTCAGGTGATGTTCCGCAAAGCGGCGGTTACGGAAATTGGGAAGTTGTAGGCGGACCTGCAGTTGTTGCAACTCCTTCAGCATTTAATAGTTTTGTTTCCGGTTTACAACAAGGAGTTAATACTTTTAGATGGAATGTTTATGAAAATAATTGCTATAATGGTGGAGATGAAGTTGTTATTACAAATAATTCGTTCAATGCTTATGCAGGTGAAGATGAATTATTAGCTCCATTAGTAACTTCTACAAATTTTGGAGCAACATTGCATGCAACCGGAATTGGTTTGTGGTCAATAGTTGCAGGAAGCGGTAATATTATTACCGGAAATGATCCGGTGTCTGTTGTTCAAGATATGCCAACCGGTGTAAATGTATTTAGATGGAGCGTTACAGATATTAATACAGGATGTCAATCTTATGACGATGTTGCAATAACTGTTAGAAATTTCATACCAAATGCCGGAGCCGATCAAAATCTTTGTGCCGATTCAACAAAACTCAATGCAAGAGATGAATTTGGAGAAGTTCAATATTGGTCTATCATTTTTGGAGGTGGAGTATTTGCCGATATAAATGATCCAAAAACTTGGGTAACGGATATTCCAATGGGTGAAAATGTTTACAGATGGACAGTTACTAAAAACGGTTATACTTCTTATGATGAAGTTACTATAGCTAATAATTCGTTTACTGTTAGTGCCGGAGTGGACGCAGCTCATTGTGAAAACTCACATATTATGGCGGGAACAATCCCAAAAGTTGGAGGAACAGGTTTATGGACAGTTGTAGGAGCAGAATCAGCAGGAACATTTGCAAATTCAACTCTGTGGAACTCACTTGTTACCGGATTAAATCCCGGACCAAACAGATTCAAATGGTATGTTGCACAAAATGGTTGTGATGCTTCCGATACTGTTCTTATTACTTGGAATAGAGCTCCGGTTGCACAATACACTGCAAATCCGAGTTCATTCTGTTCGCCGAAAGATGTTGTATTCACAAATACATCATACAATTGGCCGGAACAAACTCCTGCAGATGTATTCCAATGGAGAACTGAAACTGTATTTCTTGGAACAACTCATTTGTTGTCTGAAACTATGACTTATAATTTCACAAATACCGGAGCCACAGATTCAATATATGTTGTAACACTTATCGCAATTGATACAGAATCTCAATGTACCGATACGTTTACATCATCAATCTCTGCACATCCGGGACCTTATACATATTTTGAAGTTGCACCAAAAATTCAGACATTCCCGTCTGCATCTGTAACTATCGGAAATTATAGCGACCCCGGCTTTGCTTCTTATTTATGGAATTTTGGCGACGGACAAAATCAATTAGATTTAACAAGGAGATATACTGTTCCTCACACATACGGAACTTGGGGAAAATACGAAATAACTCTTACAGTTACCAGTGCTAACGGATGTGTTAATACTTGGGCAGATTCAATTGAAATATTACCGCCATGCCCGTTCTCAAGTGCTTTAGGAGAAAATGCTAAAGGTTGCGAAGATTTATCAGTTGATTTTAAAGCAAATGTTCTTTATCAAGAATCCGTTCATTGGGAGTTTGGTAACGGAGACGAATCAACAGAATTAAATCCTACGTATGTATACACCGAACCCGGAATTTATTTCCCAAAACTTACCGCTTCGGGTCAAGGTTGCGATAATGTATTGATTAGAATTGATACAGTAGAAGTTTATCCGGAACCTATTGCAGCATTTGATGTTGCACCAAAAAGCATTATGGTGCCGGGACAAGCAATACATTGTTATAATTATTCTACCGGAGGTATTAGATATGAATGGAACTTTGGAGACTCGGATCCTTCGAATGAAAGAGAACCTATTCATTACTACCAAGAACCGGGAATTTATGATGTCTCGCTGTATGTTTGGACAGAACACGATTGTTTTGATTCGTTAACAATGGGAAGAGTTGTATTTGCCGAAGAATCGGGTAATATTTATTTCCCGAATGCGTTTACACCAAATCCAAACGGCGGAACCGGAGGTGCATATCCTTGCGGTGATCAAATGGCAAATACACACGATAACGATATTTTCTATCCTGTTTATTCAGGTGTTGAAAGCTACAAGCTGGAAATATTTAACAGATGGGGAGAAAAGATTTATGAAAGTAACGATATTTGTGTCGGATGGGACGGATATATAAAAGGAGTGTTTGCTCCGCAAGATGTTTATGTGTTCAAAGCAACGGGCAGATATAATAACGGAATTCCTTTCACGGAAGTCGGAAACGTTACATTATTAAGATAGTTTTAGAATAAAAGAGTCTGTATTTTTGTAAAGTATTTTATAAATTACAGGCTCTTTTTATTGCTTTTCAGTTCACAGTCTTCAGTAAGCAGTATTTAATATTATACTGTCAACTGAAGACTGACAACTGAAATTTTTAATTTTAACCCTAATTCAGCATTAAAAAATGGTGAAACGATTAAGAAATTGTAATTCAGAATTTTATCAAATTCTTCAAACAATTTCTAAATCGGGGTTTAACCCAACTAAATCAAATAGTTCGATTTTTCAAATCTCCTATTGATTAATTTGTGTTTAATTTGTGTTATTTATTTAAAAAACATTCTCATTTTGTTTTATGTTTTTACTTTTGTAAAAAAAAATCAATTATGATAGTTATTACAGGCGCTGCCGGATTTATTGCAAGCAATCTTATCACAAAATTAAATATTGAAAATTTTAAAGACATTGTTCTTGTTGATAATTTTTCAAATCAGTTTAAAAATAAAAACTTCGAGAATAAAACATATTCTCAAAAAGTTGAAAGAGATGTTTTTTTTGATTGGCTTGACGAAAATCACAAATTTATTCAATTTATTTTTCATCTTGGAGCAAGAACAGATACAACCGAGTTTGATAAAAATATTTTCGATAAACTAAATTTAAATTTCAGTAAACAAATGTGGGAATCGTGCGTTAAATACGGTCTTCCTCTTGTTTATGCTTCATCGGCAGCAACTTACGGAATGGGAGAGTTCGGATACGAAGATTCACACGAAATTGTTAATTCGCTTAAACCTTTGAATCCTTACGGCGATTCTAAAAATGATTTCGATAAATGGGCACTTGCTCAGGAAAAGAAACCCTATTTTTGGGCGGGATTGAAATTTTTTAATGTTTACGGACCAAATGAATATCATAAAGCAAGAATGGCTTCGGTAGTTTTCCATTCTTTTAATAAAATTTCCGAATCGGGTGAAATGAAACTTTTTCGCTCGCACAACGAAAAGTATAAAGATGGCGAACAATTGAGAGATTTTGTTTATGTTAAAGATGTAACAGAAGTTTTATATTTTTTTCTTCACAACAGAAATAAACCGGGAATTTATAATTTGGGAACCGGAAAAGCTCGAACTTTTTTAGATTTAACAAAAGCGGTTTTTAAATCGATGAATGTTAAAGAAAATATTTCATTTATTGATACTCCCGAGGATATTAGAGAGAAATATCAGTATTATACACAAGCCGAAATGCAAAAATTATTCGATATCGGGTATAAAAAATCCTTTACCGATTTAGAAGAAGGGGTAAAGGATTATGTAACTAATTATCTTGTTAAAAATAAATATAATTAATTTTTATTCGGATTTAGCCCAAAGTTTTCCTGTTAATTCAATTATTTCATCAAGATATCTTTTGTCGAAATCTAATTTTTCGGCAATTTTTAAGCAAAGTGCATATTCTTTGTCATCAACGGCACCGTCAACCATTGCAATATATACCGAATATGTTAATTGAGTTTCTCTGTCTTCGTCGTTTAGCGGAATTACAAAAATTAAATTTTCTGCATTGGCAATAGTTTCGTCAACTTCTTTTTTTGATAAACCATATTCTTCAGCTCTTTCGGCAAGAAATGAAGCTTCATCTTTGTCAAGACTTCCGTCGGCAAAAGCAACAGCAACCAAATTTTGAAAATGTTCGAGTTTTATTTGTTGTTCAGATTTTTCCATTTGTATTTTTATATAATTTTTATTAGATAACTTATAATAATTATCGCAATTGTTGCGATAAATGAATACTTCAAAATTAGTGCCCCCTTTTTTATTTTAAAAAATATATTCGAAAAGAATAAAAAACTTGTTATTATTATTGGAATCAACGCCGGATAAATTATTAAACTTTCAATAAAATTTCCTTTTAATAATTCTATAAATGCTCTTTGAAAACCGCAACCCGGACAATCGTAACCGGTGTGGTGTTTAAAAATACATTTTGATTGATTCGCTTCAAAGAAATGAATTATTTTTCGCATATTTTAAAAAAAAGTCAAAAATTGTTAACAAAAATATTTTTTATACTAACATTCACCAAAATAATATAATTAAATTTGCAAATATTTGTCATAATGAGCACTTTTATAGTTTATTATTTTAAAATACCCCTATGTTGCAAAATAACGCCGGATATTTTTCTGAATCAGTAAAAAATCTTTTCACTTCAAAGGAGTTTGATGAAAAGATTAAACCTGTTGTGATTAATTTAAATACTTTTTATTTTGAAACCGATGTTAAATTTTCTCCAAAAATAGATTTCTCGCCGGTTTTTGTCATAAATAATTTAATTTCACGAGGAATTCCTTCACGAACATCTGTTTTTTTGGAACAAACTTTTATTGATTCCTTTTCAAAAACTCAAAAAAATACCGATACTAAAGGTAATATTTCTTTTGAATTTGTTAATCAAGATTTTGAAGAAAATATCAGACGAGCTTTTTATATTATTAACTCAAAACCCGAATTTCCGGAATTTAGTCAAAGAACTAAAAAAGAAAAATTCAAATTTGATTTTCAGTTTAATGTTGTTAAAGAATTTATCGGCGAATATTTAATTAGCGAGTTGCAACCAAATATTACATTCCTTTCGCTTTTAGAAAACTATATAAAAGAAAAACCTTTTGATGCAGATTTAATTTCTTATAAAAATTCCGATTTTATTAACGAAAAAGCAGATTTTGTAATTTCAATGCCTTATTTGAAAAACGAAATTAAAGGTTTGATAATTGATACAGATCCCGATGAAAATCCTGAATTAGCCGATTTTATTCTTATTGAAAAGAAAAGAAAATTTGCTGAAGCTATTAATTTTGAATATGTATATATTAAAAAAGGAAATTTTGATTACGAAATTCAAAAAGTTCAAAATTTTACTTATAATGAATATTTTGATAATTTAAAGAAAAATTTTCTGACACCTTTATCCAAAAATGCGATTGGACGCGATGCGTTGCAAATTGCTCTTTCTCCTTTTGCAATAGCAAGAATCCAAAAAATTATTCTTGAATTTATTATTTCCGGAAGATTAAATCTTAATTCAAATAAATGGGAAATTGCCGTTATTGAAAGAGATATTCCGGCTGCACAATTGGCTGTGGAAGAGTTAAATTTGCTTTTCGAGAATCTTTTTACACTTATCGGTACAAGAAATTCGATTCCCGAAATTATACTTACAATATACAGAACTAAAGAGTTTTTAAAAGCTAAAACAGATAAATTATTTGAAACAAAAATTCTTGGAATTGAAGAATTTGATTCTAAGAAAAAATTTGATTTGTTAATAGACAGTTCAATTTTTCAAAAAGGAATTTACGATTCCGCAATTCCCGAAAACAATTCGGCAAATTCGGTTAAAATTCGTTCATCGTTTGTAAATACCGATTTTTCAAGTTTATATTCAGGTGAAAATATTTCGTATAAACCGTTTAGCAAAAAGTCGGGTTCGGAAAAAGCAAATTTGAAATTGAAAAATTCATTGGAGTTTTTTCTTCAATCTATTTTTAGAAAAGAATTTTTTCTCGAAAATCAAGCAGAAGCAATAAATATGATTTTTCAAAATAAACCGATGCTTTATGTTTCGCCGCCTGCAACCGGAAAAACATTGGTTTATATGTTTGCTGCTTTGTTTCAAGCCGGAAAATCTTTGGTTGTTTTGCCCGATATTATTTCAACTTTTGAGAAACTAAAATTTTTGAATGATAATTCTATTGATAAAACTTTTTTTATCAATTCATTTAAAAGAAAAATTGTCGGCAGAATTAATGCAGAGCAAAATTTTGTTAAAGGAAATTCGATTATAACTTTTATATCTTATGATATGCTTTCGTCGGAAAGTTTTAAATCTTTATCGGAAGAATTTTTTAAAAATAAGCAAAAATTTTCATATTTATTTGTTGATGAAGCCCAATCTTTATCGCTTTTTCATTCAGATTTTAATGCTTCTGCCTTAACTTTTTCTACAACAAATATAGATTTTCTTAAAAAATGTCCGGCGATTTCGTTCACTTCAAATTATTCGCACGAAATTGAGTTCGATATAAAACAAACTTTTAATATTCAAGACGATTCTGTTCTTGTAAATAATTTCGATTCGGCTAATATTCAGATAAGTATAATTGATTCTTACGACGGCGAAAGTTTTGAAAAGACTTTTGCCAAAGCATTTCATAAATCTTTTAAGCGAAAAGAATTTATGCTTTTAGAGTTTTTGGCAAATCCTAAAATTACTAAAGGAAAAACAATAATTGTTTGTCAGGATAATGAAACAATTTCAAAAATTGAAAAATTTATTCTCAAAGAAAATGAGAAATTAAACGTTAAAACAATTTTTCCGCTTTCGTTCACCGATTATTATTTTAAAAAAATTAAAACTTCAAATAATTATTGGCTTGAATACAGCGAATTCATCAAATCGAAAAAAAGTTCTATTTTAATTACAAACGACAATATCTCTAAAGGCTTTGATTTTACTGATGTTGATAATATTTTACTTTTTAATTATCCTTCGTCGCCCGATAAATTATACCAACTTGCAGGAAGAGTCGGACGTAGTTCAAAAAAAGCCAATTTATTTATTATTTGGGATAAAGCTAAAACAGATAAATTTCATAAATCTGAAACATCAACATCAAACGGTGAAATTGAAACTTCCGAAGAAATTCATAAAATATCTGTCGATAAAATAGTTGCGATAGAAAAAATTATTGATTTATTTCCCGGAAGAAAAAAAGAACTAACTGTAATTCACGAATTGCTCGATAAAATATTGAATTTTGAAAAACCTTTTGATAAATTATTGAAAGAAAAAATATTTTCGGAATTCTCTGCGGAAGTTGAAATAGCAGAACAAACCGGTAAAATATATTTTACACAAAATGATTCAAGTTTGGGTTATATTGATACAGAAAAATCTTTTATAGAAATTAACGAAAATAATTATTCTTCAAATATATCTTTTAGTATTTTAAGTTTTGCAAAATATGAAATTGAGAAAGTTTTTGGAACTTTGAATAATTTTTCTGTAAGAGATAAAAATTTTAAACCTGAAACTACAATTCCGGGCATTGAAACTCAAATTGTTGAACTTAAAACAGGTGAAAAATCTCAAATAAAATTTTCTGCCGAAAATAATATTTTCTTCAAAACAAATAAGCTTATAAAAAAGAATGTCGAAAAAATAATTGAACCTGAAATTCTCGAAAATATTTGGAACAAAAATGTTTATCATCAATCATTTATCGACGAATTAAATACAATTTCGAATGTAAATGTAATTACTCCGGAACTTGATTTGGAGAAAAAATTAACTGTTAATTTTTATAAAAAACGCGACAGAAAACTTACGGAAATATCTTTAATAAGGCTAAAAACAATAAGAATAATAGACAGCTATTCATACAACGACCAAACAGATAATTTCAATGTATTCTTTACAGCATTTTCAGATACTTTTTATCGCGAATCTTTGGGTAAATATTTATCGGCATATATGTCAATAGGTTATGTCGAAAAAATTAAAAGCAATTTGGATAATTACACCGGAAAAACTTTGATTAAAAAATGTGTAAATATTATTGTCAATTTTACTTATGATTTTTTCGAGCAAAATGCTTATAAGAAAATAGATGAAATTGAAATGTTGATAAATTCTTTAGATACATCAAAAAATCCGGAAGAAACAAAACAATATTTTATCGATTATTTTAGAAATAAATTTTACACTTCAATGCTTGAACCAAGCATGTTTATTGATAATTTATCGTTTGAAAAAGGAAAAATAGATTTGGTTGAAAAATATATTAGAAAAACAGGAGATTCAAATCTTTTAAGAAAACATCTTTTGGAAAGTTCAATAAAATCAAGAAAAGACAAACCCGAAAATTACAATTCAATTTTATTGAATATTTATTGTAACTTATCGGAAAAAGATGCAGATTCTTCAAAATATATCGAAGAATTAACTCAACAATTTAGAAATGCCGAAGAAAACGAAAAAATAGAATCAAAAAAATCAGCCGAAAAGAAAAATGTTTTTCTTAAAGAATTATATGAAAGAAACCCAAAAATACAAAGTGAAATTAAACCAATTTTTGTAATTGCCGACCATTTAAGTTGGTTACAAAATTTTAACAAGAAATTTCTTGAAGGATTTAATTCATAATAAAAATTTAAAAATTTTAAACTAATCACATGACAGAAAAAATTAACGACGAACTTGTAAAACTACAAAACGAACTTTCTTCACTTGGAAGTGCAGTGAGCAAAATCAACGAAGCAGAAAAAATTGCTTCAGAAGTAGTAAAATCTGTCCAAGAATTGCAAACAAAATATAAAGAAAGCTTCGAAAATATCGCCAAAGAAACAAAACAGTTTTTTACCGATAATTTAAACGAAACAAAGAAAAATGTTGCTGTTGCAATTGCCGATTTAAAAAAGCAAACCGAAGAATCTAAAAAATCCTTAACAGAACTTCAAAATAATTTGAACAATTCAAATTCTAAAACTTCTGTAGATTTAAATACGGTTATAGATTCGCATAGTGTTCAAATTCAAAAAGTTGACGCACTTCTTAAAAGTTATCTCGATTTGGCAAACTCAACTGCATTATTGACAAATAAAATCGACAAAATTGATTTCTCCGGAAATTTCGATAAAATTTATGCAAATATGACCGAGCTGAATATCGAAATTAGAACCGTTAAAGAAATTTCTATCGACAATGCAAAAAACGATATGCTCGAAGTTGTTCATAAAAGATTAATAAAAAATACAAAACGAACAAATGCGATTTTATACATTGCCGGATTTTCTCTGCTTTTTATGCTTTTGGCAGCTTTTCAGTTTGCAGCCATGAAATATTTTCCCGAATATGATTATTTAAAAGAATATATTAAATCGGTAAAGTAATTTTCTTTGAATCTGTAATTTAATAAATACTTTTAATTTTTTATTGGCTGTTAGCTGTTTGCAGATAAAAAATTAAGACATTTCGTTTTAAAGTCCCGTAGGGACAATATTTTGGTAGAAATGATTAATCAATTTGTTAAAAGTCCCGTAGGGACGATATTATTTATTTCAAATTATTTTCAAAGTGTCTAATTTTTTCTTAAATTGAATAAAAATTTCAAAAGCTGCCTTTTCGGCAGTTTTTGTTTTTAAACATAATTTAATAATATTAAAAGTCATATTTATATCTTTTCCGATTTTATATTTTTGTAAAAAAATTATTAAATAAAACATAAATTATGAGAGAACTCGAAGTTTTAATGAATCCGAATTTATTGGTTAAACATCTTAAAAAACCTTCTTCGGAATTTACAAAATATGATATTATAAAATTTATCGACGATCACAATATCGAAATGCTTAATTTCCGTTATGTAGGAGAAGACGGAAAACTTAAAACCCTTAATTTTGTTATAACAAGCAAAGATTATCTCGAATCTATTCTTTCAACCGGCGAACGTGTCGACGGCTCAAGTTTATTCTCTTACATTCATGCAGATTCAAGCGATTTATACGTTATTCCGCGTTTCAGTTCTGCTTATGTGAACCCGTTTAGTTTGGTTCCAACGCTGGATATTCTTTGTTCATTTTACACTCGCGACGGAAAACCGCTCGAAAGTGCTCCGGAGTATATTCTCAGAAAAGCTCACCGTGAATTTAAAAAATCTACCGGAATGGTTTTTAAAGCAATGGGCGAATTGGAATATTATATTATTTCCGACAAAAAAGATATGTATGTTGCCAACGATCAAAGAGGTTATCACGAATCGCAACCTTATGCAAAATGGGAAAATCTTCGACTTGAAGCAATGCGAACAATTGCTCAATGTGGCGGAAAAATAAAATATGGTCATGCCGAAGTCGGTAATTTTATCGACGGAAATTTTTTGTATGAACAAAACGAAATTGAATTTATGCCTGTTGATGCAGAAGATGCTGTTGACCAGCTTATTATTGCGAAATGGATTTTAAGAATGCTTGCTCATAAATATGGAGTTACCATTAGTTTTGCTCCAAAAATTACTGTAGGGAAAGCAGGAAGCGGAATGCACATTCATTTTCAAATTGAAAAAGACGGTGAAAATATGATGGCCGATGAAGTCGGAATTACCGAAACAGCAAAAAAAGTTATTGCCGGATTACTCTCTCATGCAAAATCACTTACAGCCTTCGGAAATACAGTTCCTATTTCATATTTGCGATTGGTTCCGCACCAAGAAGCACCGACAATGATTTGTTGGGGCGACAGTAACAGGTCTGTTTTGGTGAGAGTTCCGCTCGGTTGGATTGCAAAAACAAATATGATAAAAGATGCAAATCCGCAAGAAAGGGGCGAAGTTCCTTATATTAAAGGAAAACAAACTGCCGAGCTTCGTGTTCCCGACGGTTCTGCCGATTTATATCACTTAATTGCCGGAATGATTTTAGCTGCAAAAGAAGGTTTACTTGATGAAAATTCTCTGGAAAAATCCAAGGAATTATATGTGAATGTTAATATTTTTAATCCCGAGCACAAAAATATTTTAGCAAAACTTCATGCTTTACCGAGTTCTTGTTTTGATTCGGCTGTTGAATTGAAAAATGACAGAAAAATTTATGAAGAAAACGGTGTTTTTCCTTCCGGAATTATTGATGAAGTTATTGAAAAACTTCAAAGTTACAACGATAAAAATCTTAGTGAAGAATTATTTGGAAATAAAGATGAAATTAAAAAACTTGTAGATAAATATTTGCATTGTATGTAGAATAGTATAAAGCTATTCGAAAATAGATTTAAAAAAAAACGTCCGAAAATTTATTTTCTGACGTTTTTTTGTCTCATATTTCAAATTTTTCAATTTTTCAACTTTCAAATTTTTCAAATTTTCAAATTTTCAACTTTCAAATTTTCAAATTTTCAAATTTTCAATTTTCAATTTTTTTTAATTTCAAATTTTCAATTTTCAATTTTTTTTAATTTCACATTTTCACATTTTCACATTTTCAAATTGAATTACATAGTTTTAATAAGTTCTTCAATAATTTTCGTCATTCTTGGTTCAGCAACTCCTGCCACATTTTGAACTTCTTCATGAGTGGTTTCTTCTTCAGGGTTTTCAGGTTTGCTTTCATTTGTAATTACCGATAATCCAAAACATTTCATGCCTTGATGATGCGCAACAATTACTTCCGGAACTGTTGACATTCCTGTTGCATCAGCTCCCAGAATCCTGAACATTTTATATTCTGCGGGTGTTTCAAGAGTCGGGCCTGTGCTTCCTATATAAATTCCTTTTCTTAATTTAATATTATTTTCTTCAGCAATTTTTTCTGCATTTCTAATATATTTTTCATCGTATACTTTACTCATATCAGGAAAACGAGTTCCTAAATCATCAAAGTTTTTTCCTCTTAACGGATTTTCGGGAAAATAGTTAATATGATCGCATATTATCATAATATCGCCGGCTTTGTATTCAGGATTTAATCCGCCTGCAGCATTTGAAACTATTAAACTTTTTACTCCCAAAAAGTGCATTACTCTTACCGGAAATGTTACTTCTTTCATTCCGTATCCTTCGTAAAAGTGAAATCGGCCTTGCATGGCTACAACATTTTTTCCGCCTAATGTTCCAAAAATTAATTTCCCCGAATGACCTTCAACAGTTGAAACCGGAAAATTTGGAATTTCAGAATATGAAATTGCTGTTGCATTTTCAATTTTATTTCCCAAACCGCCCAAACCGCTGCCAAGGATTATACCTATTTCAGGTTGAATGCTTACTTTTTCTTGTAAAAATTTTGATGTTTCTTTTATCTTTTCCAACATATTCAATAATTTTAATATAATCCGTAAATATACAAAGATTAAATTTTCCGGCAAGAGATTTTTTTTCTGCTCCCTTTTTTATTCTTATTTTATATATTTTAATTTTTATCTTCTAAATATATATAATTTTTTATTTGCTATTGGCTGTTGGCTTTTAGCAGTTGGCTGTTTGAAAAAAAAGAATATTTCTATAAAAAATTCATAATATTCTTATGTATTTCTTAAATGCCTAATTCAGTTAGTTTTTATTTGAGATAAACTTTGCAAAAGTTCTAAACTTTTGCAAAGTTGGTGTTTTTTATAAATTTGTTAATTAATTCAATCAGTTTTAATTTGAATTAATCAATGTTTAAATCCGAATAGTGTTATCTGTTTATTTCAAAATTACTATATTTGCAAAATTTTTTTATTTTTAAAATCAAACAAAAATTATGAAAAAAATATATTACATTTTAATATTTCTGTCAATTCCGATTTTACTTCAATTTTGTAATTCAAATACAAATAACAATGCCGATATTATTATTAAAAACGGAACAGTTGTTACAGTTGATTCAGTTGGAAATATTTTTTATTCCGGAGCTGTTGTTATTAAAGACGATAAAATTATTGATTTAGGAAATACCGATGAAATGCTCAAAAAGTATTCTGCCGAAACTGTAATTGATGCCAAAAATAAAATTGTGATGCCCGGTTTGGTTAATTCGCACACTCACATTGCAATGACTATTTTCAGAGGTCTTGCCGATGATATTAAACTTCAAGATTGGCTTCATAATTATATTTTTCCTGTTGAAGCCGAATTTGTAAACCCCGAAACTGTAAAAATCGGTTCGCAACTTGCTATGATTGAAATGCTTCATTCAGGAACTACAACTTTTAACGACATGTATTTCTTTGAAGATGAAGTGGCGAAAGCAGCAAAAGAAATCGGAATTAGAGCTTTTCTTTGCGAAAGTCTTATAAATTTTAAAACACCGAACTCCAAAACTCCCGAAGAAGGCATTAAATATATAAAAATGCTTGCCGACAAATATAAAAATGATAATTTAATTACGGTAGCGTTGTCTGTTCATTCTCCTTACACTTGTTCTTCCGAATTAATTGTAAAGGCTAAGAAATTTGCTGATAATAATAATTTATTTTATCAAATTCATGTTGCCGAAACTAAATGGGAATTCGATACAATAATGTCGCAATATAATTTAACTCCGGTTGAATATCTCGACAGTCTTGGTGTTTTAGACGATAAAACTATTGCAGCTCATTGCGTTTGGTTAACCGAAAATGATATTAAAATTCTTGCTGAAAGAAAAGTCGGAATTGCTCATAATCCCGAATGTAATATGAAAATTTCAAGCGGTGTTGCTCCAATTCCCGAACTTCTTTTAGCAGGAGCGGAAGTTGGTTTGGGAACCGACGGAGTTGCAAGTAACAATAACTTAAACATGTTTGAAGAAATGCACACAATGTCATTGCTTCATAAATTAAATAAAATGAACCCGATAGTTGTTCCTGCCGAAACTATTGTCAGAGTGGGAACTATCGGAAGTGCAAATGTTTTGGGAATGGCAAATCAAATTGGTTCTTTGGAAATTGGTAAAAAAGCCGATATTATTATTATTGATGTTAATAAAGCTAACACAACACCAATATTCAACGTTTATTCCACAATTGTGTATTCTCTTTCAGGAACTGATGTAAATGATGTAATTATTAACGGTGAAATTATTATGAGAAATAAAAATATTCTTAGTATTAAAGAAGATGATGTAATTGATAATGTCAATGAAATTGCCGATAAAATAAAACTTAAACATAACAGATAATTTAGTAATTCTCAAAATATTATTAAAATGACTCAAAAATATCAACCCAAAAATCACATTAGAATTGTAACGGCTGCTTCACTTTTTGACGGTCATGATGCTGCTATTAATGTAATGAGAAGAATTATCCAAGCTTCCGGAGCCGAAGTTATTCATCTCGGACACAATCGCTCTGTTATTGAAATTGTTGATTGTGCAGTCCAAGAAGATGTTCAGGCAATAGCAATTACAAGCTATCAAGGCGGACATTTAGAATTTTTTAAATATATGAAAGACCTTTTGAAAGAAAAAGGACGCGATAATATTAATATTTTTGGCGGAGGCGGCGGCGTTATTCTTCCGCAAGAAATTGAAGAATTACAAAACTACGGAATTACCCGAATTTATTCGCCCGATGATGGTCGTGAAATGGGTTTGCAAGGAATGATTAACGATTTAATGGAAAAATCCGATTTCCCGGTTTCAACAGGCGAAATTCCTGAAATTGAAAAAATTAAATCCAAAGATATAAATTCAGTTGCTCGCTTAATTAGTTCTGCCGAATGTTGCTCGGATATTTATTCTGATTTTTTAAGTGAAATTTCTAAAATTGCTGATACAAAGAAAATTCCGGTTTTGGGAATTACCGGAACAGGCGGTTCCGGGAAATCTTCTTTGGTTGATGAATTAGTCAGAAGATTTATTGATGATTTTGAAGATAAAACTATTGCAATAATTTCCGTTGACCCTTCAAAAAGAAAAACCGGCGG
>DZBS01000006.1:0-1640 GCA_022729995.1 Draconibacterium orientale
AGTCCGATAAGTCCGCGAGCCGGAATATAAAATTCAAGTTCTACTCTGTCTTTTTTTGTTCCGATATTTATTATGTCGCCTTTTCTTTTTGTAACAACTTCAATAACTTTACCCGAAAATTCTTCCGGAACATGAATTGTTAATATTTCAACAGGCTCATAAATAACACCTTCAACTTTCTTGGTAATAACTTGAGGCTGACCTAATTGAAACTCATAACCTTCGCGACGCATTGTTTCAACAAGTATTGAAAGATGAAGAATTCCTCTTCCGAAAACCAACAATTTATCGGGCGAATCGGTTTCTTCGATTCTCATAGCTAAATTTTTCTCGAGTTCTTTGTAAAGTCTGTCACGCAAATGACGAGATGTTACAAATTTTCCTTCTTTTCCGAAAAAAGGAGAATTGTTTATTGTGAAAAGCATACTCATTGTAGGCTCGTCTATACTGATTGGAATTAGGCCTTCCGGATTTTCAAAATCTGCAATTGTGTCGCCGATGTCAAAATTTTCTGGACCCAAAACAGCACAAATTTCTCCCGATTGAACTGAAGTTTTAATTTTTTCTTTTCCTAAACCTTCAAAAACATAAAGTTCTTTAACAACAGTTTTTTGAACAGTTCCGTCGCGTTTTACAAGCGAAATTTTTTGACCTGCATAAATTGTTCCTCTAAGAATTCTTCCAACAGCAATTCTGCCTAAATATGAAGAATAATCCAAAGAACTTATTTGCAATTGCAAAGTTCCGTCAACTTTTGGCGGAGCAGTAATATAATCTATAATTGTATCAAGCAAATAGCTAATATCTGTTGTTTGATTTCTCCAATCAGCCGACATCCAACCGTTTTTTGACGATCCGTAAACTGTAGGGAAATTAAGTTGTTCTTCTGTAGCATCAAGGCTAAACATTAAATCAAAAACGGCTTCGTTAACTTCTTCCGGATTGCAATTTGGTTTATCAACTTTATTTATAACAACAATTGGTTTAAGTTTTAATTCCAATGCTTTTTGCAACACAAAACGAGTTTGCGGCATCGGGCCTTCAAAAGCATCAACAAGAAGCAAAACTCCGTCGGCCATATTTAAAACTCTTTCAACTTCACCTCCGAAATCCGAGTGCCCGGGTGTATCTATAATATTGATTTTAACTCCTTTATATCTTACCGATACATTTTTGGATAAAATTGTTATTCCTCTTTCTCGTTCCAAATCATTTGAATCGAGAATTAAATCTTCAACTTCCTGATTGTCTCTAAAAATCTTAACTTGGTGTAAAATTCTGTCGACCATAGTAGTTTTCCCGTGGTCAACGTGGGCAATAATCGCCACATTTCTTATGTCTTGCATTAAATAGTATTTTTTTGAAAAAAGTTTTGCAAAAGTAGTGAATTTATTTCTATTTAATACTATTTATATTTTTCATTTTTTTTTTAGATATTAGTATTTAGAATTAAGTATTTAGATGTCAATGATTATATAAGGTTAACCGTTTTGACTATTTTATTCAACAAAGAAAAATCAAATTGAATTATTGAAAAATTTTCAAATTTCCACATTTTCACATTTCCACATTTTCACATTTTCAAATTTCCACATTTTCACATTTTCAAATTTCCACATTTTCACATTTTCAAATTTCCA
>DZBS01000006.1:1740-8040 GCA_022729995.1 Draconibacterium orientale
CACATTTTCACATTTTCAAATTTCCACATTTTCACATTTTCAAATTTCCACATTTCCACATTTTCACATTTTCAAATTATTTTTCTGCTTCGTAAACTTTTTCGCCGTTTATGTATGTTTTTATAATTTTTATTTTGAAGATTTCAGTCTCGGGAACTTTCATAATATCTTTTTCAAGAATTACAAAATCTGCATATTTTCCTTTTTCCAGACTTCCTTTTTCGTTTTCGTCGAATGTCGATTTTGCAGCCCAAATTGTCATTGCTTTTAATGCTTCTTCGCGTGAAAGAGCGTTTTCAATTTGAAATCCGTTTTCCGGAAACATATTTTGGTCTTTTCTTACAACAGCCGCATAAAATCCAAAAATAGGATTTATACTTTCTATCGGAAAATCGCTGCCGTTCGGAATCCATGAATTTTGGTTTAATAAATCTTTATAAGCATAAGCTCCTTTAACTCTTTCATTTCCAAGTCGGTTATGCGCCCAATACATATCCGAAGTTGCGTGTGTAGGTTGCACCGACGGAATTATTGAATATTTTCCGAATAAATCAAAATCATTTTTGTTGACAACTTGCGCATGTTCAATTCGCCAACGAAGGTCATTTTTTCCTTTTAGAAATTTTGAATAAGTAATTAAGCAATATCTGTTTGCCGAATCGCCAATTGCATGTGTATTAATCTGATAATTGTTTTCAATTGCAAGTTTACAATATTTATCGAATTCATTCCGGGAAATTGTAATAATTCCCGAATTTTTAAGGTCGTCGGAATACGGTTTTAAAAGAGCGGCACCGCGAGAACCCAAAGCTCCGTCGGCATAAAGTTTTATTGAACGAACATTTAATTTTTCGGTTTTATAAATTCCTTTTTTAACAAAATATTCCATGTTTTCGTAAGTAGGAGATAGCATTGCATAAATTCTCATTTTCAGTTCGTTATTTTTTTGTAATTCATCAATAAGAAGAATTTCGGATTTTTCAAGTCCTGCATCGGAAACAGAAGTTAAACCTACTTTAAAACAATCTGATTGTGCTTTTAAAAGGAAATTTCTTTTTTGAATATTATCGGGTTTAGGAATAAAAGTTTTAAGCGAATCTGCTGCTTTGTCGAGCATTATTCCCGTAAGTATTTTGTTTTTTAGAATGATATCTCCGCCCGAAATTTTAGTTTTTTCGTTGAATCCTGAAATTTCAATTGCCTTTGAATTTACCCAAATTGCATGACCGTCGTTTCTTGTGAGCACAACCGGAATATTCGGAAAATTTTTATCTAATATTTCTTTATCGGGAAATACTTTTTCAGCCCAATCGTTTTGGTCCCAACCTCTTCCGAGAATCCATGAGTTATTATTTTCTTTTTGATGTTTTTTTAAGATTAGAATAATTTCTTCAACAGACTTTGTTTCGTTTAAATCGGCATAAATTAATGATTCTCCGTATCCTAAAAAATGGCAATGAGCATCGTTAAAACCCGGATAAACAAATTTTCCTTCCAAATCAATAATATTTTCGCTTTCAAATTTTCCAAATATTTCTTTATTTGAACCTGTTGCTAAAATTTTACCGTTTTTTACTGCAAAAGCTTCTTCAATTTCAAAATTATTATTTACAGTATAAATTATTCCCGATTTATATATAAAATCTGCTTTTTCTTTTGTGCACGAAGTCATAATAAAAGTAATTGAAATTATAATTAATATTAACTTTTTCATAATTGTAGGATTTTAATTTTATCAAAAATATAAATAAAGCTCGTTATTATTTAAAAATTTTAATTTTATTTGTGATAATGATATTTAAAAATGATGCAACCTTTTTAAATATTATTGTTCTTAATTGAAAATCATATTATACTGACAGGTATAAAATAAAACATTTATAAATATGAAAAGAATTACACTTTTTTCTGCAATTTTATTATTAATAATTTCGCAAGCATACTCACAAAAGCCTATAACTGTTATGTTAAAAGCAAAAAACGACGGTTTAATTTTGTCGGAAAGTAACAGCTCGCATTTGTTGATAAAAACCGGAATTAACAAAATAAAATTCAATACAAAAACCACTAAACAAGGCGAATTTGTTGAACTTAGTTCCGAAGGATTATTAAAAATTTATGACGAAGGAAAACCTAATTTACCGGTTTTTTCAAAATTAATTGAAATTCCCGTTGGAGCCGAAGTAGTTTTAAAAGTGTTGAGCTACGATGAGGAAATTATTAATTTGAAAGATTACGGAATAAAAAATCAAATTATTCCCGCAATTCCTTCCGTTTCCAAAAGCGACGATTATTCTAAAATTGAATATAAAAAGAATAATGAAATTTACGGAAGCAAATCTTTTTACTCGCCGGAAACTGTGTTTGTTGAAGAGTCCGGAATTATGAGAAATTCACGAATTGGAAGAATTCAAATAAATCCTTTTAATTACAATCCGGTTACAAATCAACTTAAAGTTCTTAATAATTTGGTTGTTGAAGTAACATTTAAAAACTCCGATATTTCAAAAACCGATAATTTGAAAACTAAATATTCATCGCCGTTTTTTAATAATTCTGTTACATTAAATAAACTCGATGTTTCTTCAAAAGCCTTAATTACAAGTGCTCCGGTTACTTATGTTATTGTTTCCGACAGAATGTTTCAAGCTCAACTCGACCCTTTTATTACATGGAAAAAACTCAAAGGATTTCACGTTATAACTGCTTACACCGATGTAATTGGAACAACAACTACAGCAATAAAAGCGTATTTACAAAATTTATACTTAAATCCTGAAGTAGGAGTAAACGCTCCAAGTTTTGTGCTTTTAGTTGGTGATGTTCAACAAATTCCTGCTTGGTCAGGAAGTGCAGGTTCGCATTACACCGATTTACGTTATTGCGAATATACGGGAGATGATTTGCCTGAAGTTTTTTACGGACGTTTTTCTGCTCAAACAACAGAACAACTTCAACCGCAAATTGATAAAACTCTTGAATACGAAAAATATTTAATGCCTGATCCTTTATATTTAAAACAAGTTCTTTTGGTTCCCGGAGATGATGAAACGTATGAAGATAAATGGGGAAACGGACAAATAAACTACGGAACAACATATTACTTTAATTCTACAAATAATATTAATTCACATACATTTTTGCAAGATTATCCTACCGGTGATGCGGCAGTTCACGATTCAATTATTGTGAATGTGAACAAAGGTGTTGCTTTTGCTAATTACACAGCTCATTGTTCAACCGACGGTTGGGCCGACCCGAGTTTTTTGCGAAGTGATTTAACCGGACTTACAAATAATCATAAATATGGTTTGTGGGTTGGAAATTGTTGTCAATCTTTAACATATAACGATTCTGAAACCTTCGGAGAAAAAGCTTTAAGGCAAGACAGAGGCGGCGCAATAGGTTATATCGGTTGTTCAAATTATTCTTATTGGGACGAAGATTATTGGTGGGGTGTTGGAAATATTTCAAATATTGTTACAAATCCTACTTATGAAGGAACCGGTTTGGGAACTTATGACGGTATTTTCCATAATTTGGCAAACGAAATTAATAATACATCAAGCTGGTATACCGCACAAGGTCAAATTCTTACTTCCGGAAATTTAGCAGTTCAAGCTTCAACGTCTCCAAGGAAACAATATTATTGGGAAATATATAATTTAATGGGAGATCCGTCAATTGTTAATTACATGGGAATTCCGGCTTTACAGACTGTAACTTTAAACCCTGAAGTTCTTTTTGTGGGTTTCACAAGTATTGCGGTAAATACTTCACCTTATGCTTATATTGCTTTAACTCAAGATGAAGAATTATTAGGTGTTGCTTTGGCAGATGCAGACGGAAATGCCGAAATTACTTTTACACGTTCTCTTGGATCAAATCCTCTAACAATAGTTGTTACAGCTCAAAATAAAATACCTTATATTGAAGAAATTATTCCCGGAGCACCGTCAGAACCTTATGTTTCAATATCTTCAAACTCTACAACTTTGTCGGCCGATTATGGTGTTACAACAGGCGTAAATATCACATTAAAAAACTTTGCGGTTCTTGAGAGCGGAAATGACGCAATAAATACAAATGCAATAATAAGTTCTACCGACGAATTTGTTACAGTAAATGATAATACAGAAAATTACGGAACAATCTTAGCAGGAACTTCTTCTGAAATTCTTTCGGCTTATGAAATTATGATTGCTGAAAATGTTCCTGATAATCATAAAATTAATTTTACGATGGCAATTACGGCAGATGCATCTTACACTTGGAATTCAAAGTTTTCGATAATTGCAAAAGCTCCGTCGTTAGATTTGACATATTCAAATGTAAACGATATTCCTGCAAAAAGCATAATCGGAAATTCAAATTCTATTCTTGACGCAGGCGAAACAGTTGATATTTTATCTGTATTATACAATTCCGGACATGCAATTTTAACAGATGCTGTTTGTGATTTTTCATCAACAAATCAATATGTTACAATAAATTCTCCTTCATTAGACATCTCTTCTTTAGGAATTGATAAAAGTATTGATATTATTGCTAACATTTCAGTTGATGCACAAGCACCTGTCGGCGAAGTTATTGATTTAACTTATACAGTAACTTCGGGCTTATTTTCATACACAAAAACAATATATATAAAGGCAGGATTGATATTTGAAGATTTTGAAACCGGAAATTTATCTGCATTTCCTTGGGTAAAAACAGGAAATTCAAATTGGTCAGTAATAACCGATAGTCCTTATGAAGGAACATATTGTTCGGTTTCAGGAACAATTTTGGATTACCAAGAATCTGCATTATCTATGTCTTTAATCATTTCAAACGAAAGCGAAATTTCATTTTTCAGTAAAGTTTCTTCTGAAAGCGGCTATGATTTTTTGAGATTTAGTATCGACGGTATTCTAAAAGACCAATGGTCGGGAGAAGAATCATGGGCAGAACATAAATATCCGGTAACAGCAGGAAGTCATATTTTCAAATGGTCGTATGAAAAAGATGAAAGCGAGTCGGTAGGTCAAGATAAAGCTTGGTTGGATTATATTGTATTTCCGGATTTTGATAAAAGTGTCGGTATAGAAATAGTTTCCGATGAGATTTCTATTTATCCGAATCCGAACAGAGGAAATTTTCATGTAGATTTAAAAGAAAAATCAAATTCAAGTGTTGAAATAACTAATATTTCCGGACAAGTTGTTTATAAGAAAATATTAAATAATTTGAATAATGAAATAAAATTGAACGGATTTTCAAAAGGCATTTATTTTGTGAAAGTTACTAACGGAACAAATACTTATTTTGATAAAATAGTTATAGAATAAAATGCAAATGCTTTTAAAGTTTTAAATACATAAATTATAAAATGACAGATAATATTTGTTAATTTGTAACTAATTAGATACCTTTGTTTCAAATAAAAAAAATTAATGCCTATAATTGATAGTTTTAAAGGAATTAAAATACATGTTTATAACGGTGAACAGGCCTCCGCACATTCATGTAGATTACAACGAATTTGAAATTTTAATAATTATTGAAAACGGAGAAATTTATGCAGGAGAACTACCGTCAAGACAATTGAAATTGGTTTTTGATTGGTTATCGGGTAATTCTGATTGGGCATTAGAAGTTTTTTATGAATTAAATCCAAATTTGAAATGAGACAAAATATTAAAATACCTAGGATACTTAAAATTAATTGGACAAAAGATTTTGCAATTTCTGTAGTTTTTAACAACGGAGAATCAAGAATTATTGACTTCCATAAAGTTTTAAAAATGATAGGAACAGACGAAAAATCACCTGCTCATTTGCTTTATGATTCTACTGAATTTTCAAAAGTTGAGATTCAAGGTAATACTCTTTCATGGAAAAATGTTGAACAATATATTACATTAAAAAATGGCGAAAAAAATCGTGTTCCTTTTGAAATTGGAGCAGATATTTTGCTTAAGTATAGCCAGCCTGAAAAATCTGAAATTTCAATTAAAATTGGACAGCTTGTAAGGAAAGAACGCTTAAAATCCGGATTGACGCAACAGGATTTAGCAATAAAAAGCGGAACAAACAGAACTTATATATCACGCATAGAGAATGACAGGTCTGATTTTGAATTGTCAACTTTGAGGAAAATTGTTGAAACAGGATTGGGAAAAAAACTTGAAATAATCATAAGATAAGAAAACTAAATAATAAGTTGTTGGTTTAAAAAAAGCTGTCGGAAAATTGAAAAACCGACAGCTTTTTTTTATTGTTTCAGAAAAACAATTTTTCGGTTATCAATACAAATCA
>DZBS01000006.1:8140-10131 GCA_022729995.1 Draconibacterium orientale
TATACTAAAAAATTGGCTGTTTGATTATATTCTTACAGCCAATTTTTTTTTATTGTTTTAAATAGAATTTATTTCTCTTATAATATATACATCGTAATCGCCCAAATATTTAAAACCGAATTTTTCATACAACTTTATTGCCCTTTTATTTGTATTGTGAACTTCGAGTTTTATTTGCATTCCTTGTTCTTTGGCATATTTCAAAGTTTTTTCGAGCAATGGTTTTGAATAGCCTTTTCCTTGATATTCGGGAGAAATTGCAAAATGATGAAGATAAAGTCTTCGGTAATCGGAAGTTATCCACGATGTGCCTATAATTTTATTATCAATTTCAAGTATAAAAAGTTTTGCGTTATTATCAATTGTTTTTTGAATAATTTCTTTTGTGTCGCCTCTTGCCGAACCGCCCATATTTACTGTTTCCCACAATAAATTAACTTCTTCAAAATCTTTTTCGGTATATTCTCTTATATTGATTTCAGTTTTCATTTTATGTAGATATTGTTGGTTTAAATGACCTAATCGGCATATATTTGACATGTTTTTTTTCAATAAAAATATTAATATATTTTGTATGTCGAAAATTATATATGATTATTCTAAAAAATACGAGAAATAATGAATATTCACTGTTTTTTCATTTTTAATTGCGGCATTTTTTAAAACGGCTTCTTCAACAAAACCGTTTTTTTCCAAAACTCTCATTGATGCTTTGTTGAAATCGAACACCAAAGCGTAAACTTTTTTTATTTCGGGAAATGTTTTTTTTGTATAATCTAAAATCAATTTAATTGCATCACTTACAATTCCTTTTCCCCAAAACTCTTCGCCAATCCAATAACCTATTTCTCCGGTATTTTTATACATTCCGCTTTTTGGAGTAATTGAAATAATTCCGGCAAATTTATTTTTATAAGATATTTTAAAAATTGTTTGAGGTTCAATGTTTTTGGATATTTTGATAAATTCAATTGCATCGGATTTTTTGTAAGGAGAAGGAAAAATATCTGTCAGATTAATCCAAATATTTTTATTATTTGCTTGTTTCACTATGGAATCGGCATCTTTAATTTCGAGCGATGAAAGTTTTATTTTTGGAACAAGAGGATTATTCATTAAAAAGAATATTTTTAGAAGGAAAACTAATTTTTAACAATATTAAAATATAAATAATTAATTTTCAAAAAAATATTTTTCAGAAAACCCTGTTTAGCCGAAAAATAATAATTAATTTCGTATATTCATTCAATCTTTTGGCAGGATTATATTTTAACTTGAAAAAATATTGGCCGTTTTATTTATGTTATCTAAATTTATATCGTAAAATTTATAAACAAATTCAGATTTTCTAATAATTAAAAACTCATGAAAAATTCTAAATTCCTAATGTATTTTTCCGGTTTCATCGTCGTTATTAATGTTATTTTATATTTAACATTAAAAGAAGACAGTTTTGCTTTGGCAGTTGTAAGCGATTTTTTACCGGTTATTGTTTCATTTTTAGCAGTATTTTTTCTTTATAAAGTATTAAAGAAATTTAAAATATATGATTTTACAAAAATTGCATGGATGCTGCTGTTTTCCGGAATTTTGCTCTATTTTATTGCAGAAACCACATATTTTGTTTTGGAAATAATTTTAGGAACAGATATGGGAACAACATTTCCTTCGGCAGCAGACTTTTTCTGGTATATTGGTTATGTTCCAATTTTTATCGGTTTAATGATAATCTTTTTTGCATATAAAAATTCCGGTTATCCGATGGGAAAAATGTTAATTTATATTTTGATAGGAATAGCATATATTGTAATTACCGCAGTACTTGTATATATATTATTATTACCCATGGTTGGTGACGAGGAAACAGATTTTATATCTAAATTATTTTATTTATTTTATCCTGTTGCCGATATTTTTATAGTTTTACCTGCTTTAGCAATAATGTATCTTTCAAGCCTGTTTGGCAAAGGTTTAATTTCCCGACCGTGGAA
>DZBS01000006.1:10231-53904 GCA_022729995.1 Draconibacterium orientale
ATCTTGCCGACAGTATAAAAATCGGTTTGATAGTTTTTATCGGAACAGAAAAAGCCAATGAAATAGCAGAAAAAATTAGAAAATTGACTTAGTATAAATTTAAAAAACTAAAAAAATATATTTTGAAAAATAATTTTATAAATATTGAAAACATATTTGTTTAGTAACTAATATTTTGTATTTTTGCCCGCTCAAATTTATTAATAATTAATTCAAAAATTTAATAATTATGATTAACAGTTATGAAACCGTTTTCATTATAACTCCCGTTTTATCTGAAGATCAGGTAAAGGAAGCGGTAAAAAAATTCAGAACCGTTTTAACCGACGGAGGCGCTGAAATTGTAAATGAAGAAGATTGGGGCTTAAAAAAATTAGCTTACCCGATTAAACACAAAACCACAGGTTTTTATAGTCTTATTGAATTTAAATGCGACAGCCAATTAATCAAAAAACTTGAAATTGAATACAAAAGAGATGAAAAAATTATTCGTTTCTTAACATTTCATTTAGACAAATTCGCTGTAGCTTATGCTGAAAGAAGAAGAAATAAAAAAAATCAAAAAGTAGAAACAAAGGAGGAAAAGTAAAATGGCAGATAAAGACATCAGATATTTAACCCCGGTTGCGGTTGATACAGCAAAATCAAAATATTGCAGATTCAAAAAACACAATATTAGATACGTAGATTATAAAGATCCGGAATTCTTAAAACAATTCCTAAATGAACAAGGTAAAATTTTACCACGTCGTTTAACCGGAACATCTTTAAAATACCAACGTAAAGTGGCAAAAGCGGTAAAAAGAGCAAGACATTTAGCTTTCTTACCTTATGTTACAGATTTAATGAAATAGTTTTGTATAATTTCAAAAAACAAATTTAAAATGGAAATTATTTTAATTCAAGATATAGATAAGTTAGGATACAAAGACGATGTTGTGAAAGTGAAAAACGGATATGCAACAAACTTTCTTATTCCTAACGGATTTGCCGTTCACGCAACTGACTCGGCAAAAAAAGTTCATGCCGAAAACATGAAACAAAGAGCACACAAAGAAGATAAAATTAAACAATCTGCAATGGATATTGCAACAAAACTTGAATCGATGAAACTTGTTTTGGGAGCAAAAACCAGTTCGACAGGTAAAATTTTTGGTTCTGTTAATACTATTCAATTAGCTGAAGCTCTTAGCAAACAAGGTTTAGAAATCGACAGAAAGAAAATTTCTATTAAAGAAGATTCTGTTAAAGAAATTGGTTCTTACACAGCAATTTTTAAACTTCACAGAGAAGTTAGAGTTGAACTTCCGTTTGAAGTAGTTTCTGAATAATTCCTTCAAAAACATATTTAATAATTAAGCATTTTGGTTTATTCCAAAATGCTTTTTTTATTTTCAATTTTCCTGTCTCTAATATCTATTTTGTTATAAATATGGCTCAACAGAATCACAAAAATCAAAGCCGTTATTCCCATTAATGCATTATAAAAATGCGGCAGCGAAAGTGCAAATCTTATTAAAATTGTTGCTATTGCATAAGCTGTATTTCTAAAAACTACCGAATATTTATGATTATATCTTAATGAAATTATTACAATTAAAATGTCGGTGAAAATTAATACACTATAGAACATTGTAAAAAACTGAAAATAATTTGATCCTTTCCAATACAGAAAAACGTCGTAAATTCCGATAATTATAAAAGTAAAAATCATAAAAACGGCTAAACCTTTTTTGGCAGATTCAAAATTTGTTTTTTCGCTCGGGTCGCAAGTAATTTCAACATATTTTTGTGTTTTTGAAAATATATAAACGCCTGCAAAAATTATTAATGCTCCAAAAATATCCGACATTATAAACATCATAGGTTCTGTCGTGTGTTCAATATTTATTGGCAAATCTATGTAACTAAATTCTTTAAAAGCCTGACGCAGAAGAATTAACGAAAATATTTCAAATTGCTTTGCCATCGAGTCGCTTATGGAGTATGCAAGCATAAAAACCATTTCAATTATTTCTATGGCAAGAAGAATTTTGAAAACTATTTCAACAGTTAAAAAATATGAATCCGGAATGTATGAAGAAAAATTAATTCCGAAAGCACCATTTTTTTTCAGAAATATAAATAAAATGCTTCCCAAAAAAATAAATACAAGCGAAGTGCTAATTAGTCTAAAACTTTTTGTGCTTTCTATTTTTTTGAATAACGAATCAAAAAGTTTTTCCGAAATTTTGTAAAATAGTTTCTTCATAACAGATATATTTTTATAATCTTTTGATTAGTTTATTGCAAGATATGAAAAATTGAAATTAAACAATTTAATTTTCGAATTTTTAAAAGCAACTATTTTTTTTCGGATTCTTAAATAAGAATAATTTTGAATTCGCATTCGGCAATAATTTTATCTTCTAACATTATTTCTGCACTAATAATGGAGAAATCGTCAAATTCAAAGTCTGTTTTTGTTTGGGTAAAAATTGTATCTCCAATTTTTGGAAAACTGTAAATTTTAAGATTTTTTATTGCACCTATAAATCCGGTTCTCACTTTTTCATTTTTCTGTTTTGCAATAATTCCTGAACCTGCTGCTGCGGTTTGAGCCATATTTTCTATTAAACCGGGTTCCTGAAAATATTCGTTTTCGCAAAAAATATTTGTTTCTTTTATTAGAAATGAAGTTTTTGTTGTTCCCGCATTTGATTCCAAAATGGAACTAATCATAATAATTGGTTCACGCTGAGGAATGTAATTTAATATTTCTTGTTCTGTTGCAATCATTTAAACAACTGTTAATGAAACAAATGTGTAAGAAAAACGTGCACTTTCCGGAACCATTATCAATATTTTTTGTCCTTTCTTTAATTTATTTCCGTTAAAAAGTTCTTCGAGCATTAGAAAAGCCGAGGCTGAACCAACATTTCCGACAAAAGGCAGGTTTACAAACCATTTTTCTTCCGGAATTTCAAGATTCATATTTTTTAAGCCATCAAATATTTTATCTTTAAAAAACATCGATGAAAGGTGAGGCAAAAACCAATCTACTTTACTAACATCGTAATTTCTTTTTTTAATTATTTCATAAAGAAATTTAACTCCAAAATTTATAATATTATCGCCAAGCATTCTGGTATCTTGGCTAAGTGTCATTATAGATTTTTCGATAAGTTCTTTTTCGGTGAAATCGCGCCAAGGAATTATTTCACCGTTTTCGGTAATTTCCATTCCAGCATACATACATGTATCTATTTCGCCTGCAAAAGATGTAATATCAATCCAATCTATTTCCAGTGAAATTGATTTTTCGTTGGGTTTATTTTGAACTAAAGCAGCTGCAGCTCCGTCGGAAAGCATCCATCTCAAAAACTCTTTTTGGAATGCAAGCATTGGTTTTTTCTCCAATGTTTCTATTAATTTTGTTTCTTCTTCAAAGTTTTTTGCTTGAAGCCATGTCGATATTTTTTCGCTTCCTGTTGTAATTGCGTTTGTAGAATTCCCTGAAAGTATTGATAAATAAGCATGTTTAAGAGCCAACATTCCCGAATTGCATGAACCGGAAGTTGACATATATTCAAGATTATGTAATTTCAGCAATCCGTGAACCATTGATGCGTGCGAAGGCAAAAGTTGGTCGGGAGAAGTTGTTCCGCATGCCAAAAGTTCCAATTCTGAAAGTTTGAAGTTTTCGTTTTCCAATTTCTTTATACTTTCGGCTGTAAGTTGTGCATTTGTGTGTGTCGATTTGCCGTTTTTATCAATTGCATAATATCTTTTTTCTATTCTGTTGTTTCTAAGAATAATTGGTTTTGCTTTTGATTTTGTATCGTTAATATAGCCCAAATATTCTTCCATTTCTGAGTTTTCGATTGCTTTCCCGGGTAAAAATTTTTGGATATTGGTAATGTAAACTTTTGCCATTTCTTTAATTGTTCAAATTTTCAAGTCTGTTTTATTTAGTGGTGCAAAAATATAAAAATGAATGAATTAATTTTTATGTTTTTGAATATCATTATTGAAATTATGACGAGTAATATTTTATTTCCGATTTTGCCGATTTATTGAATATTATTTTCTTTATTTTGAAAAACAATGACGCAAAAGGAGATACTCCAAAAATGACAAAATATAAGTAGTTTTTAAATATATTCAGTCTTCTTTTTCTTTGTTTTGGTGTTAAATTTCCTTCTTTTAAAATTTTTGTGTACCAAATATTAAAAATTCTGCCTCCGTTTAATTCGGTTTTCATAATTGCATAATCAATTTCTATTGCTCCGTTTTCAACCAACGATTTTTGCAGATTCATCAGATTATTATTTATTAATTTTTCATAAATAATTTTTCCGAATTTACCTGTATTTTCAATATCCGATTTGCTAACTCCGGCTGCAGGCCAAATTCCTTTTGCTTCTTTTTGTCCGTTTATTAACCAGCGAACAATTGTAATTACGCTCACCAAATTATTGTTTTTATCAGACAAAACAATGTTTCCGACAATTTTTCCTCCAATTTCATTTATAAGATTTTTAGTTTTTGAATGAGCATTAACCCACATATTTCTAACTCCGTAGACAGTAACAATCGGTTTATCTTTTAATAATTTTCCGGCTTCTTCGCTTTTCAAAAATGAAGTAATAGGAATCGACGGTGATAAATACCAAACTTGTCCGGCTAAAACAATTAAATCGAAATCATTATTGATATTAAAATCCGAATTATTTATTTGGCAAGGTTTAAGTCCGACACTTTCGGGGAAAACATCAAAAAATTCGTTTGCAGTCCAAGGGAAAGGATATTCGGGAATTGCTTTAATTTCTTTGTACGTGATTTCAATTTCGGAAGGAATTTCTTTTTCATTGAAAATTGATTTACAAATGTCCAATATTTGTCCGCTTTGACTGTAATATATAACTAATATTTTTTTCATTTTGATTGTTTTTCAAATACTTATATTGATATTTTTATTATTTTCTATTACAATCTTTTAAATCGTTCATAATAAATTGTTAAAAAATTTAATGTTAAAGAAAATAATATTAATGAAGCAATTTGAGGTAAAACTTCAATAATTCCGTAATCTTTCAAAAAAATTTTATAAAAACCTTCTAAACCCCAATTCATCGGCGAAATTATACTTATATCCTGCATAATTTTCGGCATTGTGTAAACAGGAAACCAAACTCCGGCAATTGCTGCCATAATTATAACTCCGACAGAACCAAAAACACCGGCTTGTTCGTGCGTTGTTGCAACAGTTCCAACAGCTGCACCAAAACCTGTAGCTGCAAATCCTGATGCTAAAGCAACCATAATTAAAGCAAAAATATGATTTCCGAGTTTTAATTGTGGCAAACCGAAAAGCGGTAAAATATAAATCCCGATTAGCAACATCAAAATAAATTGAATCATTGTAACTCCCATGTAAATAATTGTTTTACTCGTGATAACGTGAAAATACGAGCCGGGCATAGTTCTAAGACGAAAAAAGCTGCCGTCGTTTCTTTCGTTAATCATGTTTCCCGAAATCGGTATAACAATGAAAAACATAGCAAAAAGTGTCCAAGCCGGAACATTATGTTGAGTTGAATTAGGAATAATTCTGCTTTCTTTTTCGTAAGCAAAAATTTCTTTAAAACTTATTGATTCTGTGGCTTTTATTTCAGTTTTATTTTCTGTTCCGGTCATTTCTGCAATTTGCTCGGCCAAAAGTTTGAAAAGTATTTGTGTTTCGGTTTTTCCGGTGTATTCTCTAATCGACGATAATATTGCCTGTTTGAAAGTTTGCTTTAATGTGGGTTCTGTAAGTATTTGAATTTCTATAGTATTAGAATTTTCTAATTTGTGAATATCCGGTGTTTCGCCGCTAAAAAACTTGGCAATCATCGGTTTTACTTTATTTCTGACAGAATCTGTTGCGCCGGCCGGAATTATTACCGCAATTTTATATTTTCCGTCCGACACTTTTTTTAGTGCATAATTGTAATTATAGTTTTTTATATCTTTTTTTTCGGTAATTTGAAATATTTCGGCACTTTGAAGTCCTTCTTTTATTGTTTTTCCAAGAATATCATTATCGTTATCAATAAAAAGAATTTCTATTTGCGATTCTTTTAACGATTGAAGCGTTGTGTCTTGTGCAAGCGAAATAACTATTATTAGTGCAACAGGCATTATAAAAAGTATTGCCAAACCGGGAATATCTCTAATCAGAATTAAATATTCTTTTATAATAGAAGCTTTTAGTTTCATCTGTTTATTTCTAATTGTTTTTAAAGGTCAGATAGGAACATCCTGAATAATCATTCGTTTGTGTGTTGAGAAATATACATTGATGTTTCACTTTCTTATTTTTTATTTCGTTAGTTTAAAAAACACTTGTTCAAGGTTTTTGCAATTGTTTTGTTCTATTAGTTTATACGGATTTCCTTGTGCAATAATTTTACCCGATTCGAGAATTGCTATTTCGGAGCAAAATTTTTCTGCTTCGTCTAAATAATGCGATGTATAAATTATTGTTGTTCCGGTTTTATTAATTTTTTTGAGAAGCTCCATTATTTCAAATCTCGAATGTGCGTCGATTCCCACAGCAGGCTCGTCTAAGAGAAGTATTTCCGGATTATGCAGAATTCCTGCAATAATATTAATTCTGCGTTTTAGTCCGCCGGAATAGTGTTTAACTTTCTTATTTGCATGTTCTGTTAAACCAAATTCTTCGATTCTTTGTTCGATAATAGGTTTTAGCTTTTTTTCTTCAATTCCGTACATTCTTCCGAAAAACATAAGATTTTCGATTCCGGTAAGGGTAGGATAAAGCGCAATATCTTGAGGAACAACACCTGTTATTGCTTTAAATTTATTCATGTTTTTGCTTTGCAATTGATTATCGAAAAATATTTTTCCCGATGTTGGAGGAAAAAGTCCGCAAAGCATTGAAAATATTGTTGTTTTTCCGGCACCGTTTGGTCCTAAAAGCCCAAAAACTTCGGCTTTATTTATTTGTAGACTGATATTGTTAACAGCAATATTTTCGGATTCGTGATATTTTTTTGTTAAATTTTCTATTCTAATCATTTCAAAAAATCTAAAGTTCTTTTACTACTGAATTTAACCGAGTAAAAATATTCTTTTCCATTTCAAATATTTCCAATAATATTTCTGATGCTTTTAAATAAGGTTCCTCCATTTCGCTTCGTTTTTTTGAAACTCTTCCTGCCAGAATTGCAAATTCTCTCCATTTGTCGCCGGTTTCGGTCATTAATTTAGAAAGTTCGGCAAGTTTTGAGTTGTTAAAAATAATTGAAATTTCTTGTAAAAATGCAGCGTAAAGAAATCTGAATCCTGCTCCGCCGGTTCCAATTTCTTCTTGCATACGAACAGCTTGAGCCATATATAAAGCAGCTTTTTTAGTTCCCAAATTTTTTTCCCAATTCTTAACTTTTTTAGAAAAATATTTAATTCCTTTTACTCCAAAAAGCGGAATAGGAATTGTGAGCATATCGCTGCAAGTGTGTTTTATTCCTTTAATTACGGCTTTTTTTACATCATGTTCGGCAGTTTTTTCAGAAATATAATACATTTTTCCGCCCGGAGAATAAGTTCCTTTTGCGTAACGAACTTTTTTTAATCGTTCATAATTAAGCTTTTCAGGATTTATCATTACGGGGTCGCTAATCAGATATTCATTGTTTTCTTTTCCGTATACAACAATATTGTGTGCATTAAAATGAAAACGATAGGCAGGCGGAAAATAATCGAGATGAAAAACACCCACAACCATTCCAACCGGAATTCCTTTTTCAAGAAGATTGTCGAGTTCCGACATACCTTTGTCTTTATTCTTAAATTTTTTAGCAGTTACTTTGAATCCAAGTCTTTTTGCTGTTCTTTTGAAAATTGTTCCGGGAAGCGGTCTGAATGAAATTACCGGAATTCCGTTGAGTTTTATAAAAGGTAAATATGAAAAAAATATTCCTGAGCCAATTCCAAAAATCATTGCTTCTGAAAGTTTTATTCCTTGAAATTTTATAAGATTTGATGTTACTCCGTTTTCGCAATGAGCAGCCATGCTGTGCTCAAAATTTATCTTATTGTTAATTGTATCAGCCATTTAATTAATTCTTTGTATGTTTTTCGATACTGCTTTCTACAGTTTTAGGATTTATAAGATCTTCTATGCTGATTTCAAATATTTCGGCATAAATTTGTAATTTACCGTTACTTAATTTTTTAAAAAATTTTGGTTTGCAATGATTTTTAACTCTAAAAACAAAAGTTTCGGCATATTGCGAAAGTAGTTTATAATCCATAATATTTTTTATCATGTAGAAATAAATTGGACTTTTTTCGCCCGAAATTACTTTTTGAAGAGCAATTTTTGCATTTTCGTCTACTTCGTTCCACGCTTCTCGTAATATATCATTTTTTATATCCCAACCTTTGCTGAAAATTTGAGTGTAGTTTCCGTTTTCGTCTGTAGCATATTGGATTTCTTCAGTTCCTTTAAGCATATTTTCGTTATCTTGAGGCACTTCTTGTTTCTTCATTCTGCAAATTTTTATGGAAGGCAAATATATAAAATGTTTTTACTTTTTTTTATATCAATTATAAAAAGGATTATTTAAAAAATTTACAAAAAAAAAAGAGGCAGTCTAAAAAGTAAATTTTGCTGTCATTTCGACCAAAGGGTAAAATCTTAATGCGTTCGTATTATGGACAATAGATTTTTCACTTCGTTCGAAATGACAACTTTTTTCGACTTTTTAGACTGCCTCGTCTGCTTAATATTTCCGGTTTAACAAGTTTACCAACGAATAAGAGCCGAAGCCCAAGTAAATCCGCTTCCAAATGCAGTTAAAGCAAATAATTGTCCTTCTTTAATTCGACCTTGTTCCCAAAGTTCGCTCATTAAAATTGGAATTGTAGCAGCTGTTGTGTTGCCAAATCTTTCAATATTATTATAAATTTTTTCGTCGGGAAGTTTTAGTAATCTTTGAACCATTTGAGAAATTCTGTAGTTTGCTTGATGCGGTAAAAGCATATCAATATCGGCAACCGTTAAATTATTGTGGTTTAAAGCTTCAATAACAACTTCGGGCATTCTTGTAACTGCATTTTTGAATACAAGTTGTCCGTCCATTTGCGGATGAATTTCTTCGTAATTTTCTTCAATTCCCGGATAAAATGTTGTTGCTCTTCCTGAACCGGGAGATTTAATTCTTAGAACTTCTGCAAAATTACCGTCGGAATGCAAGTGAGTTGAAAGAATTCCTTTTCCTTCTTCGTTGTGAGCTTCTAAAACAACAGCTCCTGCACCGTCGCCAAATAAAACGCCCATTCCTCTTCCGCGAGTTGTAAGGTCTAAGGCAATGCTTTGAGTTTCCGAAGCCATTAAAAGAATTTTTTTATACATTCCGCTTTTAATAAATTGGTCGGCAACAGATAATGCGTATATAAATCCCGAGCATTGTGCTCTTATGTCGATTGCGGGAATTGTTCCCATATTTAACATTGCTTGAGCTAAAACACCGCTTCCGGGAAAATAATAATCGGAACTTAATGTTGCAAAAACAATTGCATCAATTTCTTCGGGTTTAACGCCGGCTCTTTCCATTGCAATATTTGCAGCTTTTACGGCCATTTTTGCTGTAGAACCTTCTTCAACAGGGTGAAATCTTCTTTCTTTTATTCCTGTTCTTTCTTGAATCCACTCGTCGGTGGTATCCATTATTTTTTCAAGGTCTTTGTTTGTTACAATTTTTTCCGGCACATAATGTCCGACGCCTGTAATTTTTGAATGAAACATAATTTATTAGAATTTATTTTTTGTTCGATAATTTTTAGAACGCCAAATATGCAAAAAAAATGTATTACAGGAAAAAAAAATTTTGGAATATATAAAACGGTCCAAAATTTCAGTTTGTCAAAAACATGATAAAAGCGTTTTATTATTTGATTTTTTTTATCTATTTATGCCGATTATTAATTTTAAAAAGAAAAATAATTATGAAAAAAACAATTATTGTATTATTTATTGCTTTGGGATTGTTCTCATGCAAAGAAAACAAACAAAAAACGGAAGATAATAACGAAAGTTCCGTTTTAACATTGGCTGAATTTGATAAAAAAGCCGGAGAATTAGCCGGAAAAGAAGTTGAAGTAATAGGAATTGTTGACCATGTGTGTAAGCACAGCGGGAAAAAAATATTTTTGGTTAGCGACAGCAGCAATCTTCATATTGAATCGGAAACAAGATTTGACGATAAATTAACCGGAGAAGAAATTATTTTTAAAGGAATTGTTGAAGAAATGGTAATTGACGAAGCATATTGTCAGAAATTGGAAACAGATGATATTAAAGCTCACGGCGAAGGTGAAGATAAAGAAAAAGTTAATGAAAAAAGGAAAGCTCAAGCCCAAGAATACAGAGATGAAATGAAACAAAAGGGAGTTAATGAACTGAGATTTTATTCTGTTATTTATATATCTCACAGAAAACCAAAAATTTAGAAATATTTATAATGAAAGGACTAAGAAAATGGAGTAGAATTTTGCATAGAGATATTGGTTTTTTCTTTATCGGAACAAGCATAATTTACGGTTTATCCGGAATTGCATTAAACCATTTAAAAGATTGGAATCCGAGTTATTTTGTTGAGAATAAAACTTTTACTACAGATTTAGATTTAAAAAAATCTGCAAATTTGAAAGAAAATATTCTTAAATTACTTGATAAAATTGATAATAGAGAAAATTATAAACAACATTATTTTCCGAGCGAAAATAAATTAAAAATATTTTTAACCGGAAATTCTTCGGTAATTGTTGATATTTATTCCGGAGAAGTTAATATTGAATATTTAAAACGACGACCAATTTTTTACGAATCGAATTATTTGCATTATAATCCAAATGTTTGGTGGACATGGTTTTCCGATGCTTTTGCTTTTTCGCTGATTTTATTTGCGGTAACTTCTTTTTTTATGGTTAAAGGAAAAAAAGGACCAATTGGAAGAGGCGGAATTTATATTATTGCCGGAATTGTTATTCCAATTTTATTTATGATTTTTACTTAAATTCGTTTACAGTTCTCAGCCTTCAATAAATTTTACAAAGCTGAGAACTGTTTCTTTTAATTTTAAAAATCAATTTTTTTAAGAACTTCAATTTCATAAACAAGAATTGAGCGAGACGGGATTTTTTTCATGTCGCCTATTAAGCCCATTGCCAAATACGGCGGAATTATAAATCGAGCTTTTTCGCCAATTCTCATTAATAAAAGACCTTCTTCAAGTCCGCTGATTTCACCGCTTTTTCCAATTTTCATTGTCTTGCTTCCGGTAGAATCCGATGAATAACAAAGAGTTCCGTCGAGAAGTTCTATTTTATAATTTATCAATACTATGTTTGACGGTTCAAGTAATTCTTTATTTGTTTTTTGATAAATTTCGTAATACAAACCGGTTTTTGATATTTGCATTTCCCAATTTTTTCTTTTGGCAAAACTTTCAATTCTTTCTTTATCTTTTTGAATAAGAAAAGTGTTGGCTCTAACTAATGTATCTTTATATCCTTTAATGTCTTTTTCCGACGGTTGATACGTGAGTTTATTTTTGTTGTTTTTGCATGAAAAAAATACGAAAATGAAACTTAGTATGATTATAAAATATATATTTTTTGAAATAATCATTATTAAAGTGTTTTGATAAATGTATTACCTTCGGTATTTTGAAAACCCATTCTTTTTAAATATTTAGTATGAATTTTATTATTGCTGTATGTTTTTATTTCTTTATATCCTTTTAGTAAAAAATAATTTCGAAGCTTAATAAAAACATGTTTGCCGCTTTTAAAATCTCTGTATTCCGGAGTAACAAAGTCGAGCCCGATTTTTAGAGTTCCGTCGCCTTCTTTGTGAGCTAAAAAAATACCGGCAACTTGCATATCTCGTAGAATAAAGAAACTCACTGTATTAATTTCCGGTTTGTATTTAAATCCGGGAAAAAATGTTTGAATGTCTTTTTTGTAAAAATCAAGAAATGCCAATAAATATTTGTTGTCGGGGCGAATAACCAATACTTGAAAATAATCTTCTTTGTTAAAAATTTTTAATATGAAATAAATATCAACTCCTGCAATGAAAGTATTTAGAATTCCGACAGGAATTGCACCAATCAAAAATCCGTATATTGCAAATGTGAGTGCGCCAATTAAATTTATAATTCTAAATTTTAATATTGAACTCACCGTCATTGAAATTGCAATAATAATTGATGCCGAATAACCAATAATTTGAAGAATTTCTTGTAACATAATTTGTTAGTTTTTAATGTTATATTTAAAGATAAATAAGTTTATTTATTAGTAAAAATATCTGTAATATATTTTTCTGCTTCCGATATTTTTATGTAAAGTTTTCCGCCTGCGGCATTTATGTGTCCGCCGCCGTTAAAATATTTGCGAGCTAAAACATTAACGTCGAAATATGATTTTGAGCGTAAAGAAATTTTAAGATAGTCATTTTTTTCCAAAACAAAAATTGATGTTTCAATACTTTTTATAGAAAGCGGCATATTTACAAAACCTTCGTGGTCGCCGGCTTTATAATTAAATTTATTTAGCTCGTCTTTTGTAACGATTATAACTGCAAGATTATTTTCTTTGAATATTTTCATTTTTTCATAGAGCAAATATCCCGAAAATCGCATTCTTTCTTCGCTGTAGCTGTTATAAAAATTATTATAAATTTCTTTTTTATCAATATTAAAAGCCAATAACTCCGAAGCAATTTCGAAAGTTCTTGTTTGTTCGGAGTTTACGCTAAAATTTATTGTATCTGTCATTATTCCGATATATAAACATTTAGCAATATCACGGTTTATAAACTTTGAATATCCGGCTTGTGTTATAAATTCGTAAACAAGCTCCGAAGCCGAACTCACGCTTGTGTCAGAAATTATAAATTTAGCAAAATCATCGGGTTGCGGATGATGATCAATCATTATTTTTACTGCTTTTGAGTTTAGTAAAGCATTTTCCATTTTTTCAACTCTTTTTGCCGAATTAAAATCGGTACAAAAAATTACGTCGGAATTTTTAAGAATATTCTCGGCAATTTCTGTTTGCTTGTTATAAATAATAATATCCGAAGAAAAAGGAATAAATTCCAAGTTATCGGACAATCGCGAGGGTATAACAATAGAAACATTATGACCTGCATTTTTTAATATTGCATATAAAGCTGTTGAACTGCTTATTGCATCGCCGTCGGGCGCATGATGCGAAATTACCGTAATTTTATCGGCATTGGATAAAGTGCTTTTTATTGAATCCAACAGTATTAAATCTATTTTATCTTTCAATTTTTTTTGTTTTATAAAAATTTTTCAAAGAAAATTAAAAAATTGCTATTAAACTATAATTAATTAAGAATATATTTTATTTTTGAATTAAATTAAAAATATAAATATGTCGAATTTCACATTTACAATCTTAAAACCAACCGCCGTTGATAAAGGTTTTACCGGCGCAATTTTGCATGCCGTAAACGAAGGCGGATTTAGAATTAGAGCAATGAAAATGCTTAGAATGAGCAAAGCTGAAGCACAAGCTTTTTATGCAGTTCATAAAGACAGACCTTTTTACGAAGCTTTAACAGATTTTATGAGTTCGGGACCAATTGTTGCCGCAATTCTGGAGAAAAAAAACAATGCTGTTGAAGATTACAGAAAACTTATAGGTTCTACAAATCCGGCTGAAGCTGCCGAAGGAACAATAAGAAAAAAATTCGGCACAAATCTTCAAGAAAATGCGGTTCACGGATCCGACAGTGATGAAAATGCAGCTATTGAAAGCTCATTCTTTTTTTCTACAAAAGACCGTTTTTTGGACGATAGAGAAGTTGAAATGTAACTAAAATAACATTTAAAAAAAATCATTTCTGTTTAAGGAATTTACTTTTTCTTAAATAGGAATGATTTTTTCTTTTATAGAAGAACAATAGAATTTATAATTGTTTCTTTTGCTTCGAGATTAATTTTATCGGTAATTTCCGTTTTAATCATCATAAGTTCTTGTTTTGCAGCAGGCGAACTCATTTTAATATATAAAATTTTATTTTTTATATAGATATTTTCTGTATATCTGTTAAAAGTTCGTCCTACAATTTCTTCCCAATTATTTCTAATTTGGATTTCCTTCATTTTTTTTTCGGCGCCAATTGCTTTCAAATATTGTTTGAAAACTTCGCCCAAAGGTTCTGTATTACTTTTTCTCAATTTGTTGATTTTTAGTTTATATGTTCTGAAATTTCGGCATTATTTACATCAAAAAATTTATAATCCGATTTATTTTCTTCAATAATTTTCTTTAATCTTTCGGGATTTGTATCTGTAATAAATATTTGCCCGAAATCGTCGTTTAGCGTTGTCATAATTATTTTTTCAACTCTTTCGCTGTCGAATTTATCGAAAATATCATCGAGCAATAATATTGGTTTTATTGAACTAATTTCTTTTATAAATTTGAATTGAGCAAATTTTAGAGCAATAAGAAATGTTTTTTGCTGACCTTGCGAACCGGTTTTTTTTAATGATGAATGATTTATTTTAAAAGTCAAATCGTCGCGATGAATTCCCGATGAAGTGTATTGTAAAACACGGTCTTTTGCCAATGAATCGTATAGTAATTCCTTAAAACCGGTTTTGCCGAGTTGCGATTTATATTTTAATGAAACTGTTTCTTTGTTTTGCGATATAAATTCGTGGTTTTGCATAAATATCGGAAGTAAATTTTTAATAAATTCATTTCTTTTTGTAAAAATATATTCTCCGTATGCAATTAATTGTTCGTTATATATTTCGAGCGAATCAATATCGAAATAATTATGTTTTGCAAAATCTCTCAGTAATTTATTTCTTTGTAAAAGTGTTTTATTATATCTGATAAGCGAATTCAAATATTTAATATCATATTGCGAAATAACCGAATCTATATATTTTCTGCGTTCTTCGCTTGCTCCGATAATAAGTTTGTTATCGTCGGGCGAAATTATTACGGTAGGGATTAAACCAATGTGTTCGGAATATTTTGTGTAAATTTTATCGTTTCTCTTAAAAGTCTTTTTTTTATTTTTTTTATATCCGCAGTAAATATTTTCGTTTCTGTCGTTTAAAATAAAATCGCCTTGAATAACAAAAAAATCGTTTTCGTATTTAATATTTTGCAAATCGCTTGTGTTAAAATAGCTTTTTGTGAACGATAAATAATATACAGCATCAAGCAAATTTGTTTTGCCCGAGCCGTTTAAACCCGTAAAACAATTTAGTTTATTTGAGAATGAAATATCGGCTTCTGAGTAATTTTTAAAATTAATAAGCTTTAAATTTTTAAGATACATCAGATATGAAATTTTAATTTTGTGTAAATTTATAATTAAAATGAAAAAAAGGAGCTTATTTTTTCTGTTTATTTTTGAAATTAAATTACATTTGCCGAAATTAAAATTTTTTAGAAGAAATATTGAAATTAATTAATTTTATATAAAAATGAGTAAGAATAAAACTAAACAAGGCGACGATAATTTTCAGGCAATTGAAAGCTCTCTTACAAAAACCGAGCATTTTATAGAAAACAATCAAAAAGCTTTAACAATAGGCTTAATTGTGATATTGGCAATTGTAGGTGCAATAGTAGGATTTAATAAATTTTATCTTGAACCTCAAGAAAAAGACGCACAAGAACAAATTTTTGTGGCTCAACAGTATTTTGACGTTGATTCATTTAATTTGGCATTAAACGGCGACGGACAATATCCCGGATTTCTTGAAATAATTGATAATTACGGAATGACAAAAGCTGCAAATATTGCAAATTGTTATGCAGGAGTTGCCTACAATAAATTAGGCGATTTTGATAATGCAATAAAATATCTTAAAGATTTTGATACAGAAGACCCAATTTTACAGCCCTTAGCTTTAGGAAATATTGGTGATGCTTATATTGAAAAAGGTGATTTTGAAAAAGCTGTTGAAGCATATAAAAAAGCCGGTTTTAATTACGAGAACGATATTACTTCACCTTTTTATTTAATGAAATTAGGCAAAATCTACGAATCGCAAAAGAAATATAAAGAAGCTGTTGAAGCATATAAATTAATTAAAGAAAAATATGCTGAAACTGAAGAAGGAAAAATTGTAGAAAAATATATTGTGAGAGCTGAATCTAAATTGTAGAATTCAGATTTTTTTGAATAAAAAAAGTCATTAACATTTTCGGGAATTTCAAATACACACCGATTTGTTAATGACTTTTTATAATTTATTAATCTTTATTTGATTAATTGTAATCCTCCGAGAGCAGATTCGTCGTTTGGCGATAAAAGTAAAACTTTATTGAAAAGAACTTCGGCTTCTCTTTTCTTTCCCAAATTTAAATTTGTCCAAGCATACATTAGCAATCCGTCGTAGCTAAAAGGATATAAATCAACAACTTTTTTGAAATATCCGAGAGCTTTTGTATAATTTTTTTGACCGTAAAAAATTAATCCCATTCTATAATTTGCAATTGTGCTGTTTGGCGAGTTTGCAAGAATTTTTTCATATAAAGTAATTACTTCTTCCCATTTTCCTTGAGCAGCTTTTGGGTAAATTAATCCAAATTTTGCTTCTTCCGAATACGGCATAATGTTAAGAGCTTTTTGATAATGTGCTGCAGATTCTTCAAATAATCCGGCATTATATTCGAGCCAGCCGAGTCTTAAATTAATTTCATAAGAATTATCTGCATAAACAGTTTTTATCAAATCGGCAGCTTTTTTAAATTCGCCTTTTTTTTCGAGTGCATAACTGTCGGCAAATGCTTTTTGTAATGCTTCGTTTGTTTGTGCGTAAATTTGTGTAAGCGTTAAAAATAACAGTAAAATAATTGTGCTTAGTTTTTTTGTTAAAAGTACCATTTTATACCTCCTGTAATTGATTGGTTAATATAGTTTTGTGTATTTGAAATTCCGTAAATTTTATATTCGTTTTCTTTAATGTTATATGTATATTTAAAGAAAATATTAAATTTTTCTTTTGCTAAACTGATATTCAGTAAAGCATCGTATCTTCTAATAATCGGGTCTAAATCATTATTTGCAACCAATGAGTTATATTCGGTGAAATTATATAATCGTCCGAATGTTACCGAAGGTTCAAAATAAAAATGTTTAAGGAAATTTACAGAAACGCTTTCTTTTACAATTGCGTTAAGCGATAAATTTCCGTTTTCGAACTGATTATGGTAAATTAATGTTGAATTTATTCTTAATTTTTCGTTTCCGAAAGGCGAAATTGACAAACTTGCTTGAGGTTGCAGCTGAAACAAATTATTCAAATTTGATACCGAAACTCCTATTGAAGGACGGAAAAAAGGATATGTTTTTGATAATGAAATATCGCCTACATAAGTTCTTTCGGTGTAGTAATAATAGTATGAATTTGAAACCCTTCTTCTTCCAACCATTGTGTATGTTGAATCTTCAGCAAAAAATGTTGATGAAATTACATGAAACGAAGTTTTAAGATTTAGTTGTTTTCCAATTAATGAACTTACTTGAAGGTAATATTCTCTTTGTTTTAATGTTTCTTCATACAAAGTAGGAATATTTTCTTGCGGAAGATCTTGTATATTGTTATGAATTACCATACTTGTAAAACCGTGAAAAACCTTTACACTTTTCCCAAAAACATGTTCGAGGCTTAAATTGTAATATGATTGTCTTAGAACAGCAACTTGCTCAATGGCATCGCTTCCGTCGGGTTCAATTACAAAATCTTCGTTAATCTCTTGTTTTGTATCGAAATAAATTGCATGAATGAAAGGTTTAGATTTTATATCAAGTTTTTTGATTAATTTATCCGAAAAAAAAGGAATTATTTTTCTTATATCATCATAATATCCTGCAAAAAGATATGAATAATACAAATATTCGTTTATTACATCGTCTCTCAAATTTTCTTTGTGAGCTTTTTCAAAATATTTTACTGCCTGAGAGTATTTTCCCAATTCGTAATATGCAATTCCCATTCTTACATGCAAATAATAAAAATCTATATTATTTTTTAACGACAGTTTACCGGTTTCAATCAATTCTGTCCACTGTTTTTTCTCGTATTGCTCGTAAGTTTTTGCATCAATTGTAGGGTAATTTATTATTTCTTGAGCATTAATTATTCCTGTGTATGCAAAAATAATCAGTATTAAAATAATTTTCTTCATTTTTAAGGTTTTTAAAAATTAATTTAGATTTTTGTATTTATTGTAATTTTATTGGATTTATTGTCAATAATTTGAATAATACCCGATTTTAATATTTTAATCTCGAAATTTAACAATTTGTTTTCATTTCCAAAAATACTGTTTTTCACAGTTGTTTTTAGTATAACGTATTCCGGACTTAAATCTGCATCTTCTTCGATATAAAATATTTTAAATTCCGATTTTAAAAATAAATATACAGGAGAAATAAAATCTTGAAAAAACATTAATATTTTATTGAAAAATAAATTAGGTCTGATAAATGAATTGAATGAAACATCTTTATAAAATGCCGATTTTACATTATAAAATGCTATAAAGAAATTGAATAATAATGATTTTTTGTTTCCGTAAAAATTATTAAACCAAAATCCGGTTTCATCGGAATAAAAATATGCTGTTGATTTTGTTTCCGTACATTGTATAAATGTTTGGTTGTAGTAATCTTTTTCAACTTCCCAAACTGTTTCTGTCGATTTCCCCGCAATTTCGGATATAACACTAATTTTTTGTCCGGGAATAAGATGAATTGCTTCTTTAATTAGTTCGTGAGGAACTGCTTGCGATATTTTATCGTTTAATTTTGGAATTCCAAATATTTTGTATTCTGTTGTTTCGTTTTCGCTAATATAATTTGTAAGCGGATATTCTATTGTTTTTGAGCCTACAAAAGGTGATGCTTGAATTTGAAAATGCAAATGCGGGTATGGCGAATGTCCGGAGTTTCCAACTTCTGCAATTACTTGTCCTTTTTGAACATATTCGCCTGCTTTTACTCTAAACGAACCGGATTTTAAATGGCTTAGTTGCGAATAAAGATATTCGGCGTGCATTATTACAATTGAGTTTCCCCAATTTTGAACTGTATTTATATCGCCAATTTTGTTATCTTTTATTCCGTCGTTGATATTCATTACATAACCCGAAGCAGGAGCAATTATATTTTTGCCGTAACATAAATAATCTTCTACTTTTTCTCCGGAACTTTTAAATTGTGAATTTTCTTTATCAACAATTATAAAATCCCAAGCTTCTTTCCAAAATCCTTTATGTGTATATTCTCCTTCGTGGGCTTGGCTGATTGTCCATTTTCCCCAAAACGGCAAATTTAATGGAAAAAAGTTTTTGTCTTTTATTATTTGGACATAAGTTTTGTTAAGATATAAAGTTTTTTCGGGCGTGTTTTGTTTTGTAAATGTGTCTGTTAAATGTTTGTTTCCGGTAATTCTTTGTCTTAGAGCATATATAAAAAGTATTACAACAATATTAAACGGCAGCGAATAAATTGGAATTCCCCAAGGAAGAAATAGGTTTTGCAGACTTATTGTTATTATAACCGTAATCGGTAATAATATTAATGTCCAAAGATATGTTTTTGCTGAAGGAATTACAAAATATCCGCCAATTGCAATTGAAGTTAATATGTAATTAAAACCGATAAATGTATATTCGAGTTGAGCAAAATCCGAACCTGTAATTTCATAGAAATAAAATGCCGCAAAAAATCCGGTGATTGAAAGTGTAAATGCTATTCTGGAATAAATTAATAATCCGATTGCAATTAAAATTCCGGCAAGTAAATTATTCTGAAAAAATATTGCACCCAATGAAAGCAGATAAATTTTTAGGATTTCAAAATCTTTGATTGAATTAAACCAATCATATATTTTAACAAAAGTGCTTCCTCCCGCCGAATATAATTCGTTGTAGGTATATATTCCGCGATGACTTAAACCTAAAGCATCAAAATGGCTTGATGCTAAAATCACAATCCAAATTCCAAAAAGAAAAGGTATGCTCAAAAAAGGCAGTGAATATTTAGATAATATTCCTTCAATATTTATTGTGATAATTAGAGTTAAAAGAGCCGCAAAAATTATCAGAATTAAAAGCACAATTCCGGGTTCAAAGTTTAATCCGGTTCCTATTCCAACCAAAAGTGCGTTGTATCCGTATAATCCTTTTTTAATTTTTTCTTTATTGAAGCCCATAGAAAAGGCCGTGAGATTACATACTGTAACAGCAATTATTCCCGAGATTCCTGCCCAAAAATCTATAAAGCTTACTAATAAGAGAAGAATAGAAAAAAATTTATTTTCCGAAAAAAAAATTTGAGAATAGCTTCTTAATGTTGCATTGAGTGAAGCATTGATTTTTACTTTATATTTATCTAAATTCATTATAAGTTTCATTAAAAATCAAGCAGGAAGAACAAATTAATGTTCAACCTGCTATCAAACCAAAAAAAAAGAACTATGTTAAATGCGTTGGAGTTTTCTCCATTGCAGTGAGAGTCTGTCCGGTTTCATTTTCTCTTATAATGTGAGATTCGCCTTTTGTGTCTATTAAAATTATTTTTGGTCGCATTGTAATAAATTGCATCCATTGTGTCATATTATATGCTCCAACTCTTTTAATTACAACATTATCATTTTTTTGTATTAAAGGAAATTTTATTGCACTTCTTACAACATCAATGTTCATACAAAGCGGACCAAATATTGTTGTGTCTTCGGAATGTGAGCCTGTTTGTTTTGTAGGATATATTTCATGGTCGTACCAAAATGATGTAAAAAGCATATTTACTCCAATATCTATAATTGTCGAGCGTCTGCCGTCGGCCAATCTTTTATTTGCCAAAACTGTTGCAATTACATCTCCTGCATCGTCAATAAGTGCTCTTCCTGTTTCCAAAATTAATGTAGGTAAATTTTGAGTGTCGAGATTTGAATTTATTAATGCGTTTGTTATAGAATCTGCATAATCATCAAACGAAGGGCAAGTATCTTTTCCGGGTAAATATGCACCTTTCAGGGTATTATCCGATGCAAATCCTCCGCCCATATCTATATATTTTATTTTATGATTGAATTTTTTATCAACATTTATTGCCAAATCTGCAAGTTTTGATGCAGCAACACCGTAAGCTTCCGGAGCCATTATGTATGTTCCGATGTGTGTGTGTAATCCAACCAATTCGAGTTTTCCGCTAAGCATTATTCTGTTAAGTGCATTCCATGCTTCGCCGTTTTCGTAATTGAATCCGAAACGATCCCATTTTGGATAAATCCCTGTGTCCATGTTTACGCGAATTGCAACTTTTGGTTTTTCGCTAACAGTTTCGGTTAATTTTATAATATCAAAAAGTTCGTCGAAATGGTCGATATGAATATATGAACCGTTTTTTATTGCTTTTGTTAAATCTGCTATGCTTTTGTCGGGTCCGTTGAAAATAATATTTTTTCCGTCAACTCCGTTTTCAATGGCTTTATCGTATTCAAATCCTGAAACTACTTCAGCCCAAGAACCTTCTGAATGAAATACTTTACAAACTGCATTTAAATAGTTGGTTTTATACGACCATGCAAATTGAACTTTTGGATATCTTGTTGTGAATGCTTGTTTGGCAGTATTATATTTATCTCTTATTTTCTTTTCGGATATTACGAATAGCGGAGAGCCGTATTTGTTTGTTAAATCCGAAATTTTATTTCCTTCCAATTCTTGAATAATGGGAATTTTATGTCCCATTCCAAACTTGTCTGTAACTCCGGCGTTTATTTTATTAATTACCGGGCGTTCGTATTTTAATTTTTCCATTTTAATTTAACAATTTAGTTTCTTTTTTTTTTTGAAATTTTCTATGTTTAGAATCTTACAAAAAATTGAATTATATTTCAAACGATTAAATTTCCGGAGAAATTCCTATTTCGTTTTTAGTTTTAACTTAACAGTTTATCAAGACATTAAGTTAATCAGTTAATCAAAAATCAAGTCTTTCGGTTATAAGTTTATCAGTCTTTAATTAAAATACTAATTTCTGATTAACTGATTTATTTTCTATAGTTCACCTGTTATCGACAGTCGTTCAAATTGCGAAATATCTCCAATCATATCCATTGAATATCGAATAAACATTTTTCCGATATCATAGCTTGTAAATGGTTTTACTTTTTCGCCAAGTGCCAATTTTACAAGTGCTTCGGGTAAATTTTGTCCTGCACCAACAGCTAAATAAACCCAAGCCGGAATTCGCGGATTTATTTCAATTATATAATATTTATTGTCTTGTGTTTTTATTATTTCAAGTTCCATGCCGCCTTTCCATTTTGTTTTGGCAATAAGGTCTTTCGTAATTTCCATTAATTTTTTATCGTCGAGCGTTATTCCTCCCCAAGCTTTTCCTTTATCGGTAATATATTGTTTTCTCATTGGAACTGCACCCACAATGTTACCTTCGCCGTCGCCGAGTGCAATAACATTTACTTCTGTTCCTCTGATAAATTCTTGAATTATAATGGGAACGCCCCATTTTGCCGATATTTTATTGTAAAAACCTATTACTTGATCTTCATTATATGCCGCATAAGCATCATAAAACTTACCTTTTACAAGTATAGGATATTCAAATTTGTCGGATAATTTTTTAATTTCGTTTAAACTTGAAATTGTTTTGCTGAACGGAACGTCGAAACCATATTTTTCGCCATATTCGGGCAAAACGGCTTTATGTCTTTCTTCAAATTGAGGAATTGTCGGCAAAAATGTTGAAATTCCCATTTCTTTTAAAACTTTTTCGGCTTTCATAAAAGTGAATAATTCAGCGTCGAAGTTTGGTATTAATACGTCTATTTTTTCAATATTGTGAATATATTCGATTCTTTCCATTAATGCATCTGAACCTGTTGATGGATATGGAATTTGATATACTTTATCACAAATTCCGTCCATGTAAATTCCCGGTTCTAAGTTTTCATAAGCTAAACCTATAATTCTAACATCAAAATCTTTTGCTTCTCGCAAGCCTCTAATAACAGGAACGCCCGGTCCGGGATTGTCTGTGTTGTTTAAACCTGTTACTGCTATATTATATTTTTGCTTCATTATTCTGCTGTTAAAACATTAAAAGTTTTTAGCATTTCCATAAAATCGTAAAAGTTGTGTTCTAAAGTAAAATTATCAATTTCGTATTTTTCAATCATGATTTCTTTAATTTCTTCTTCCGATTTTCCGGATTTTAAAAATGCTAAAATTTCTTTTCCGGTTTGGTTTAATGAAAATGAATCGCCTGTTGAAGGGTCAAACATAAATCCGCTTTCACTTATTGCTATGCTTTCTTTAATTTTCATTTTTCAATTTTTAATATTGATACAAATATAAACTGTATCATCAAACCTTGTGTTACGTTATTTTACAAAAATGTTATAAAATTCAACAAATTTTAATTTAGAAATTTTTATATTACACAATATGTTGATATTAAATTAATTGTAAGAGTAAATATTTTTGAAATATTTTAATTTTTATTTGATTTTTGGAAAAGTTTTTATTTATTTTAAATCTTCCAAAAAATTTTTAGAACTTCTGTCGCTAATTTTATATTCTGAAACAGACATTCCCGTTTCTTTTTTAAATTGATTTGAAAGATATTGAACGCTGCTGTAATCCATCATATAAGCTATTTCGCTCAATGTAAACTCGTTATTGTCTATCAAATGTTTTACTCTTTCAATTTTATTTAATATGATATATTTTTCAAGTGTTAACGGTTCGTTTTCGGAGAATATCTTTGAAAGGGTTCTGTAGTTTATTCCGAGTTTCTCTACAAGATATTCGGATTTTCTAAGAATTGAATCAACATTATTCATTTCGTGAATAAGTTCTTTTATTGCAATTTTAATTTTTTCGACAAGTATTTTTTCGCTGTCTTCAATAATTTCAAAGCCGTATTTTTCGAGCAATGTAATTATTTCTTGAAATTTGATTTTTTCTTTATCGAATTCTATATTTATGTTACCCGGAAATATTTGATTTATAATTATTTCATTTTGAGATAATATTATTTTTATAAGCTCAACACTGCTTTTGCAAAGCATGTTTTTAATGTATATTTGTTTACTTATATTTCTAATATTTTCCATTTTGTAAAATTAAAAAAAAGGGCATAAAATATGTCCCTTTCACATTAATAATTTTATTGAAAATTGATTTATTACATTTTTCTGCAATTCATTCCGTTTCCTTTTCCGTAACCTGCGTCGTTTCCTCTGCATTGTCCGTTTCCGTGTCCTTTATTTGGTCGTGAATCGAAATAAATTTTTTGCTCGTCGGTTAATAATTTTCTAATTTCTTGTTTGTGAGCTGCAGATTTTTTTTGCATTGTTGTTCTTATCACGCCCATTTCGTCAATTGTTGCATTTATTGCGTTAATATCTGCATTTTCTGCTGTTTGAAGTGTTTGTAATCTTGCTCTTTTTTCATTCATTTGATTTCTCAAAGGAAGCATTTCTTTCAAATGTGCAGTTCTTAATTTTTCAATTTTTGTTTGTTGTTCTGCTGTAAGGTTTGGAATATTTTGGAAATATCCTTTTCCTTGTCCTTGTCCTTGTCCCGGACCTGTTCCGTTCATTTGTTGTGCCGATAATGATGTTACCGAAATTAATGCGGCAAAAAGTGCCAAAGCCGAAATTTTAAATTTTGTTGATTTCATTTTTTCTAAATTTAATAATAATTGTTATCTGTTTGTATTTATGTGTTTTCTGTTATTTGAATTGTTTCCTCTGTTCATTCTGCAGTTTACTTCTATTTCTGTGTTTTGCATGGATAAAAACATTTCTTTCAATTTTCCTTGTTGTGTTTTATCGCAGTTTTCATACATTTCTCGCATATAGTTTGAAGAATAAATTTTCAATTTTGCGTGCATTTTTCCTAATTCATTAGATTTATCAATAATAAATTTCTGATTTGGTTTCTCTGCAAAAGTTTCGTTAAATATTTCCGAACGTAATACAATCATACTGTCTTGAAGTTTTCTCGCATTTTCCATATACGAAAATCTAATTTCTCCAATTTCATCTTGTTGTTCGGGCGATAAATTTAGTTCTTCGTTAAAAAAACGCATCATTCCCATCGGTTGATTGTTATTTCTTATTGTGTTTCTTCTTATTTCTCTGTTATTAAGAGTAAAATAATTGTAAGCAAAAGTTCCTATTATTGTTACATTAAGTAATAAAGAAAGAAGAAGTAAATAATTTATTAGTTTCAAATTTTTCATAATTTTTTTGTTATTCATTTATTAAGTTAAATTCCAAAGATTCTTGTTCCAAATCGTTAATATAAAACACTTCGCTTTCTGAACCCGAAATTTGTGTTGATGTTTTATTTGTTCCCATATTTCCGAATAAAATTCCTACACTTATTATTAATATTATACTTGCAGCAACAGCAAAAGGCATTAGAAAATTTAATGTTTTTTGTCGGTTTGATATTTTGAAAGATTCAATATTTCTAATATTTTGCATAACAGATTCCGTAAAATTTACATCAATTTCCATTATTCGTTCCGAACTTAATATGGATAAATCGATTTTAAGTTTTTGATATAAAATATTACAATTATTGCATCTGTCTAAATGATTTTCAATTTCTGATGATTCACTTTTTGAAAGTTCTCCGTCAATATAAAATATCAATTTATTTTGTGTATCGTTGCAGTTCATTTTTCTAAATTTTATTATTTGACACTGTTTTTTTTAAAACTTGCGGTTTATTTTTAATTTTTTTTATAATAACCCGATAATTCTTTTTGTAAATTTGTTTTTGCCCTATGTATCAGCGATTCTACCGATGAAATTGTTAAATTCATTGTTTCGGCAATTTCTTTGTAAGAAATTTCTTCAAACTTACTAAGAACAAATGCAGTTCGTTGATTTTCGGCTAAATTGTCTATTGATTTATGAATTAATTCCATTTTTTGGCTCATTTCAAATTCTTTTTCTATTGCAGAATTTTCATCGTCGCTAATTTTTAATTCATTGTCGGAAATATCCTCGGTTAATTTTTTTTTAATTTCTCTCAAATAATTAAGAGATTTATTTACCGATATTCTGTAAATCCAAGTTGAGAATTTTGAATCGCCTCTAAATTTCGAGAGCGATTTCCAAGCTTCAATAAAAACTTCTTGGGCTACATCTTTTGCCGAATCTATATCGTGTAAAAATCCGTTACAAATATTAATTACTTCTTTTTGGTATGAAATCACCAATTCCGAAAATAATTCTTTTTCGCCTTCGAGTATTCTTTTTATCAATTTTGATTCATCCATCAATTTAAATATTTTACACTTTGACTCAAAAAAATTGAAAACTTGCGAAATTTTTTGAATTATTTTCAAAAAAAAATTAAAATTCCAATAAATATCGAACTTTTATCAAAAGATTTTTTTTTTAAATCAGTAGAAACGAATAATTTTTTATTTTTTTTGAAATTTTATTTTTAAAAAGACAAAATGTCAACAACAAATCTATCAGTTTACGATATCAATTCTGTTCCGAATGCAGAAAAAATGACTTTCGCAATTGTTGTTTCTGAATGGAATACGGAAATTACCGAAGCATTGTATGAAGGTGCATACAATACACTTTTAAAACACGGTGCTAAATCTTCAAATATTTATAAAGAATATGTTCCCGGAACATTTGAATTAACATTCGGTGCAGCCGCAATTGTCTCAGAAACAAATGTTGATGCAGTAATTGTTCTCGGTTGCGTAATTCAAGGCGAAACAAGGCATTTCGATTTTATTTGTCAAGGTGTTGCACAAGGAATTTCCGACTTGAACAGAACTTATGATACGCCCGTAATTTTTGGTGTTTTAACAACAGATAATTTTCAACAAGCAAAAGAAAGAGCCGGCGGAAAACTCGGAAACAAAGGCGATGAAGCTGCTGTTACAGCTATTAAAATGGTTGCTTTTAAAAAAAGAATTAAAAGAATAAAATAAATTTATTCCTTATAAGATACAATAATTTATTGATTTACGCAAAATTTTCATAATTTTGCAGTCTTATTAAATTTAGGAAAGAGAATGATTAAAATAGGAGTTAAAAGGCTTGAAAAAGCTGATTTCGAGAAAATAGTCTTTCAAAAAGAAAAAATCGAAATAGATGAAATTGCAAGAGAAAAAGTTAAAACGAATTTTGAATTTTTAGAACAATTCTCAAAAAACAAAATAATATACGGAATTAATACCGGTTTCGGGCCTATGGCTCAATATCGTGTAGACGATAATCAACAAATTGAATTACAATATAATTTAATTAGAAGTCATTCTTCGGGTTCAGGAAAATTGCTTTCGAAAAAATGCACTAAAGCTGCAATGCTTGCTCGTTTGAATACTCTTTTACAAGCATATTCCGGCGTTAATAATTCCGTTACCGATTTATTGGCTCAGTTTATTAACAATGATATTTATCCGAAAATATTTCGTCACGGCGGAGTGGGAGCAAGCGGCGATTTAGTTCAGCTTTCGCATTTAGCTCTTGCACTTATAGGCGAAGGAGAAGTAAATTATAAAGGTGAGTTTAGAAATACTGCCGTCGTTTTAAAAGAACTAAATTTGAAACCTATTGATGTGAAAATTCGTGAAGGTTTAGGACTTATAAACGGAACTTCTGTTATGACAGGAATTAGCATTCTTAATACTTTATACACACACAAACTCTTAAGTTGGTCAATTATTTCTTCGGTTTTAATTAACGAAATTGTAAAATCTTACGACGACCATTATTCAAAAGAATTAAACTCTGTTAAACATCATAAAGGACAACAAGTTATTGCTGAATCAATGCAAAATATTTTGTATTCTTCTAAATTGATAAAAAAACGACACGATGTTCTTTACAACGGAAAAGAAAATAATACAAAAGTTTTTGAAGATAAAGTTCAAGAATATTATTCTTTAAGATGTGTTCCGCAAATTCTCGGACCAATTTTAGATACTTTAATTTATTCCGAAAATATTTTGGAAGACGAAGTAAATTCTGTTAACGATAATCCGATTATCGATCATAAAAATAATAATGTTTTTCACGGAGGAAATTTTCACGGCGATTATGTTTCTTTGGAAGCCGATAAACTTAAAATTGCCGTTACAAAACTTTCAATGCTTGCCGAAAGACAAATTAATTTTTTAATGAACGACAAATTAAATAAAATACTTCCGCCGTTTGTAAATCTTGGAACTTTAGGACTAAATCTGGGAATGCAAGGCGTTCAATTCACTGCTGTTTCAACAGTTGCCGAAAATCAAACACTTTCAAACCCGATGTATGTTCACAGTATTCCGAATAATAACGACAATCAGGATATTGTAAGCATGGGAACAAATGCAGCTCTTTTAACACAAAAAGTGATTTTTAATTCTTTTGAAGTTTTAGCTATTGAATTGCTTTCATTGGTTCAAGCTGTTGATTATTTGGGATATCAAGATAATTTATCAGATTTATCTAAAAAAATATATTCCGAAATTAGAGCTATAGTTCCGCGTTTTGAAAAAGATTCATCTAAATATAATGAATTGGAAAATATTAAAAATTACTTAATGGATTCAAACATTAATCTTATTTAAAAATTTTATCGGAATAATGAAAAACGCCATTGTTACAGGTGCATCACGAGGTATTGGAAAAGCCGTTGCAATTCAACTTGCAAAGGAAAATTTTCATGTCATTATAAATTATGTTTCAAACGAAATTGAAGCACAAAAAACTCTCGATGAAATTATTGGTTTCGACGGAAGTGCCGAACTTTTGAAATTTGATGTGTCCGATAAAACCCAAACCGAAAAAGCAATTGAAAATTGGACCAAAAATAATCCGGATAAATATATCAGCGTTTTAGTTAACAATGCAGGAATCCGAAAAGACGGACTTATTTTATGGATGTCGGACGAAGATTGGTTTGATGTTATTAATACAAATCTTAACAGTTTTTTCTATTTAACAAGAATTATTGTTAAAGAAATGCTTGTAAATAAATTCGGCAGAATAATTAATATTGTTTCGCTTTCGGGATTAAAAGGAATGCCCGGACAAACCAATTATTCGGCTGCAAAAGCCGGAATTATCGGAGCAACAAAATCGCTTGCTCAAGAAACAGCAAGAAAAGGAGTTACCGTAAATGCAGTTGCTCCCGGATTTATTAAAACCGATATGACAGCCGAACTCGACGAAAAAGAATTAAAAAAAATTATTCCGGCTCAACGATTCGGAAAACCCGAAGAAGTTGCACATTTAGTTTCATTTTTAGCCTCAGAAAATTCGGCATATATTACAGGAGAAACTATTTCTATTAACGGAGGTATTTATTAAAAAAAATAAAGGAAAATAAAATATGAATAGAGTTGTTATTACCGGAATGGGAATATATTCGGTTTTAGGAACAAACTTAAATACAGTAGCCGATTCGCTTTTTAAAGGCAAATCCGGAATTGGTATTGATGAAAACCGTGCAAATTTTGGGTTTAGATCAAAACTTACCGGAATTATTGAGAAACCGGATATTAAAAATCTTCTTTCGCGAAGAATGCGAATTGGAATGCCCGAACAAGCCGAATATGCTTATTTGGCTACAATTGAAGCTTTTAAAAATGCTAAAGTTGACCAAGATTATTTAGATAAAAATATTGTTGGGATTTTATACGGAAACGACAGTTCGGCTTCGGCCGTTATTGAAGGCTGGGAAATTATGAAAGAGAAAAAAGATACTTCTCTAATTGGCTCAGGCTCAATTTTTAAGTCGATGAATTCTACAGTAACAATGAATTTATCGGTAATTTTTAAACTGAAAGGAATAAATTTTACAATTAGCGGAGCTTGCGCAAGCGGTTCTCATGCTATAGGAATTGCATATTTGCTCATTCAACAAGGTTTGCAAGATATGATTGTTGTTGGCGGAGCTCAAGAAATTAATGCAGAATCAATGGGAAGTTTCGACGGACTTTCAGCTTTTTCTGTAAGAGAAAACGAACCTCAAAAAGCATCAAGACCATTCGACCGAGACCGTGACGGATTAATTCCCGGCGGAGGCGCTGCAACATTAATTCTTGAAAGTTATGAAAATGCTGTAAAACGCGGAGCAAATATTCTTGCAGAAGTTGTTGGTTACGGATTTTCTTCAAACGGCGAGCACATTTCAAACCCAAATGTTGAAGGACCGACTCGTTCATTAGAATTAGCGCTTAAAAATGCAAATTTAAAATCTTCGGATATTGATTATGTCAATGCTCATGCAACTTCTACTCTTGTTGGAGATGATAATGAAGCTCAATCACTTTTTAATGTTTTTGGAAGTAAAACTCCCGTGAGTTCTACAAAATCTATGACCGGACACGAAATGTGGATGGGCGGCGCAAGCGAAATTATTTATTCAATTTTAATGGCTCAAAATAATTTTGTAGCACCAAATATCAATTTTGAAAATCCCGATGAATTTTCTTCAAAAATTAATATTATTCCAATAACCAAAGAGATGAAAATGAAAACTTTTCTTTCAAATTCCTTTGGTTTTGGCGGAACAAATTCATCGTTAATTGTGAAAATGCTTTAAAAAAATTAAATATATAATGGAAAAACAAGTAATAATTGAAAAAATAAATAAATTCTTAATTGAAGAAATTGAAATTGAAGAATCGGATATTTCTCCCGAAGCTTCTCTTTCAAAAGATTTAGGAATAGACAGCCTCGATTTTGTCGATATTGTGGTGATTGTTGAAAAAACTTTCGGCTTCAAAATTAAAGGTGAAGATATGAAAGACATTAAAACTCTTGAAATGTTTTATGATTATGTTGAGCAAAAAGTAAATCAAAATTAGAGTTTACAATGCAACAAAACTGGGAAGGAAGAACAAGAGGCGGACTGTCGGGATATAAAATTTTTATATTTATTCTTAAAAAAGCCGGTATTAAATCGGCATATTTACTTTTAAGATTTATAGCTCTTTGGTTTGCAATTTTTTCTTTTAAAGGTGCTAAAGCTCAATACGTTTTATTCAGAAAAAGATTAAATTATTCTGCTTTAAAATCAATATTTTCAGTTTACAAAAATCATTATATTTTCGGACAAGTGTTATTAGATAAAATCGCTATTCTTTCCGGAATGCGAGATAAATTTACTTACGAACATACAAATGAAGATGTAATTAAGAATATGCTAATTAACAAAACCGGCGGTATTCTTATAAATGCTCACATTGGAAGTTGGGAAATGGCAGGTCAACTTTTGGAAATGCACGGCGATAAAATTTATGTTGTGATGCTTGATGCCGAACATGAAAAAATTAAAAATTATGTTTCGGAAGTTACGGGCGGAAATAAAATTGAAATTATTCCCATTAAAAATGACGGTTCGCACATTATAAAAATTGATGAGGTTTTGAAAGATAAAGGAATTATTGCAATGCACGGCGACAGATTTATGGACAGTGCAAATTTTGAAGAATTTGATTTCTTGGGGAAAAAAGCAAAATTTCCTACAGGTCCGTTTCATTTAGCTGCAAAATATTCTGTTCCGTTCACTTTTGCAACTGCTTTCAAAGAAAAAAAACTGCACTATCATTTTTTTGCAGCCAAAGCTCAGTATGTAAAATATCCCGGGAATATTGCCGAAAGAAAAATTGAAATTAAAAAAAGTATGCAAAATTATGTTTCTCAACTCGAAGAAACTATAAAAAAATATCCGATACAATGGTTTAATTATTACAACTTTTGGAATTAATAATATTGAAAACAAAAACTATGTCGAGAACTTACGGAAAAGATGAAAAATCTGCTTTACAAGCAAAAACCGATGCTCAAAAAATTGCATTTGCGCCAATTATGTTTCAAGCAGCAAAAGCTTTGAGAGATTTAGGAATTTTAAATTTTATAAAACAAAAAAGAAAAGGAGTTACCGTTTCCGAAATTTCTTCAAATTTAAATATTTCGGAATATGGTATTACAGTGCTTTTGGAAGCCGGAATTAGTTTAGAAATGGTGAGAGTTGAAAATGACAAATGGTTTATTACAAAAACCGGTTTTTTCGTTCTTTCAGATGAGCTTACACGCGCCAACATGGATTTTACGCACGACGTAAACTATAAAGCATTTTTTCATTTGCAAGAAGCTATTACCGAAGGAAAACCAACAGGATTAAATAAAGAATTCGGCAGTTGGAAAACTGTTTACGAAGCTTTGGCTGAAATGCCTGAGAAATTTCGTAAAAGTTGGTTCGATTTTGATCATTATTATTCAAGCGATTCTTTTCCGCATGTGATGCCCGTTATTTTTAAAAATAATCCGAAGAAAATTATGGATGTTGGCGGAAATACAGGAAAATTTGCCATTAAATGCGCCGAATATTCGCCCGAAATTAATGTTACAATTCTTGATTTACCCGGACAACTTGCCGACGCACAAAAAAATATAGACCAAAATAATTTTACCGACAGAATAAAAGGTCATCCGATTAATCTTTTGGATTTTTCGCAACAATATCCTAAAAATCACGATATTATTTGGATGAGTCAATTTTTGGATTGCTTTTCGGAAAGCGAAATTTTGAATTTACTTACAAATGCAAAAAATGCAATGGACAGTAATTCAGAACTTTTCATTATGGAAACTTTCTGGGATTTACAACGTTTTGAAGCTTCAACATATAGTTTGCATGCTACATCGCTTTATTTCACTTGTGTTGCAAACGGAAATAGCCGAATGTATCATTCCGACGATATGCGCCAATTAGTCGAAAAAGCAGGATTAAAAGTTGTTGAAGTATTTGAAAATATTGGTGTTAGTCACACAATTTTTAGATGTAAAAAAGCTTAATTTATAATGAAGAAAATTCCGTTTAAAAATATTACAAATTTGTCGGTTGAAAAGGAAATTGAAATTCGTTTCAGCGAAGTAGATTCTATGGGAATTGCTTGGCACGGAAGCTATGTGAAATATTTTGAAGACGGAAGAGAAACTTTCGGAAAAAAATACGGAATTTCTTATCTCGATGTTTATTCTAAAAATTATATGACTCCGCTTGTAAAATTGGATATCGATTACAAAAAGTTCATTAAATACGGCGATTCGGCAATTATTAAAACAACTTTAGTTGATTCCGATGCAGCAAAAATTATTTTTATTTATGAAGTGAAAAGAAAATCCGACAATGAAATTATTGCGGAAGGTTATTCTATTCAGGTTTTTATGAATAGAAATATGGAACTTGAACTTTTAGCACCAAAGTTTTTTGTTGATTGGAAAATAAAATATTTGAACTTATAATCTATTAATATTAAATGGTTTATATTTCATCACATAATATAATTTCTTCTTTAGGATTTTCAACTAATCAAAACATTGAAAATTTCAGAAATTCTGTTTCCGGAGTTTTATTCCATAATGACAAAAAATATTCAAAAGAAGATGTATTTTTTTCGCTTATAAATCACGACGAATTAAATAAAAAATTTGAAGAAATATCTGATAATAAAGATTATACACTTTACGAAAAGCTTTTAATATTATCGGTTTCAGATGCTTTAAGAAATTCAAAAATTAATCCTTCGCCAAAAGATACTTTAATTTTAATTTCAACAACAAAAGGAAATATCGACCTTTTAAATAATGAAAATCCTGAAAATCCGAAATTAAAATTATACGACACAGCAAAAGTTTTAAAAGATTTTTTTAAAACAGAAAATTTACCGCAAGTTATTTCAAATGCTTGTATTTCAGGAACTTTAGCTTTGGCTGTTGCTAAAAGATTTATAGATTCAGGTTTATATAAAAATATTATTGTTACCGGAGCCGATATAATTTCGGAGTTCACTCTCTCGGGATTTTTGTCTTTCAAAGCAATAGGAACTTCTGTTTGCAAACCTTTTGACAAAAACCGCGACGGAATAAATTTGGGTGAAGGAGCAGGCACAATAATTCTTACTTCGGAAAAACAATTTGCTGCCGAGCCTCATATTTTCCTATCCGGAGCTTCGTGCACAAACGATGCAAATCACATTTCCGGACCGTCAAGAACAGGCAACGAATTGGCTTTGGCAATTTCAAATTCATTGATTGAAGCAAATATTGACTCTTCAAAAGTTCAATATATTTCTGCACACGGAACGGCAACTTCTTATAACGACGAAATGGAAGCAAAAGCTTTTTCAACAGCCGGAATTTTAGATGCAAATATTACAAGTGTAAAAGCTTATATTGGTCATACACTTGGTGCAGCCGGAATTATTGAAACTGTTTTGGGAATTTCTGCTATCGAAAATCAAGAAATTTATCCTACAATAGGTTTCGAAGAAATTGGAGTTCCTGCCAAAATAAATGTGAATAATATATTTAGAAAAACGAAAATTGAAAATGTAGTTAAAACAGCTTCCGGATTTGGCGGTTGCAATGCTGCTTTGGTTTTGTCGTCAAATGTGCCTGAACATAAAAAACAAATCGAAAATATAAATCTTGATATAACGGAAAGCGTTGTAATTAAAGAAGATTTTTATATCAATTCAAACAAAAAAACAGTTATTAATTCTGATGCTTTTTCTTTCGGTAAATTCACAAAAGCCATTTATACACAGCAAAATATGAATTATCCAAAATTTTATAAAATGGATAATTTAAGCAAATTGGCATTTATTGCTTCTGAATTATTATTGAAAAATAAAAATATTATAGAAAAATATAAACCCGAAGAAATTTCTATTATTATTTCAAACAGAAGTTCTTCGCTGAATACCGATTTTAAATATCAAGAGTCAATTTCCGATAGAGAAAATTATTTTCCGAGTCCGTCGGTTTTTGTATATACGCTCGCAAACGTTATGATTGGCGAAGTTTGTATAAGGCACAATATTAAAGGTGAAAATACTGTTTTTATTCATGAAAATTTCGATGTTGATTTTCTAAAAAATTATATAGAAATTTTATTCAAAACAAATAAAACAAAACTTGCAATTACAGGAAGAATTGAATATGACTTTCCTTCAGAAAAACATGAAGCGGTTTTATATTTAATTGAAAATAAAGAAAATGCAACATTAAATTTTAATAAAATAAATATAAACAAAATATATAATACTTAAAAATGGAAAATTTAATTTTAAAATTGAAACAACAAATTATTGAAGCTCTAAATTTGGAAGATATGGAGCCTGAAGAAATTGACACAAACGCTCCTTTATTTGGCGACGGACTTGGTCTCGATTCTATTGATGCTTTGGAACTTATTGTTTTGTTGGAAAAAAATTACGGAATAAAAATTGAAAATCCGAAAGACGGACAAAAAATATTTGCTTCGGTTCAAACAATGGCTCAATTTATTGAAGATTATAAAAACTAATTTCCGAGAAATAAATATGCGAGTTTTTATAACCGGAATTGGTGCAGTTTCCTCAATCGGAATAAATGTTTCAGAGAATTTTGAATCTTTGAAAGCAAAGAAATCCGGCGTGGAAAAAATGCGTTTTGTCGAAACTATTCATTCCGATGAAATTCCGGCTGCCGAAATAAAACTTTCCGACAAGCAAATATTTGAAATTTTAGCATTGGAAAAATCCGGTTTTTATACGCGAACCGCCTTAATTGCAATGCTTGCAGCGAAAGAAGCTTTTGAAAATTCGGGAATTAAAATTTCTTCTGATTTTAAAACAGGACTTATTTCGAGCACAACAGTTGCAGGAATGGGAAAAAGCGAAATTTTTTATGATAAATATATAAATACCGATTTTTCAAACGGATTTATTAAAACTCATGAAGCTTCCGACAGCACCGAAAAAATTGCCGATTTTCTTAACATAAAAGATTATATTTCAACAATAAGCACGGCTTGTTCGTCGTCGGCAAACGCAATAATGCAAGGAGCAAGAATGATAAAACACGGAATTCTCGACAGAGCAATTGTCGGAGGTGCAGATTCATTGTCGAAATTCACAATTAACGGTTTCAACACATTAATGATTTTAGACAGAAATCAATGCACGCCATTTGATGCCGACAGAAAAGGCTTGAATTTGGGAGAAGGAGCTGCTTTTCTTGTTCTTGAATCGGAAGAAAGTGTTTTGAAAAACGGAAGTAAAATTTTAGCAGAAATTAAAGGATATTCTAATACAAACGACGCATATCATCAAACTGCTTCATCGCCCGACGGTTACGGACCATATTTGGCTATGAAATTTGCAATGGAAATGGCAAATCTAAATCCACAAGATATTGATTATGTGAATGTTCACGGAACCGGAACTCCAAATAACGATTTGTCTGAAGGACTTGCATTAAAAAGATTTTTTGGCGAAAAAATTCCAAAATTCAGTTCTACAAAAGCATATACAGGTCATACTTTGGCTGCTTCGGGAGCTTTGGAAGCGGTATATTCAGTTTTGGCAATTCAGAATAATGTTATTTTTCCGAATTTATTTTTTAAAAATGCAATTCCGGAATTAAATTATTCTCCCGAAACAAATTTTATAGAAAATTTTCAGGTAAATAATGTGTTGTCAAATTCTTTCGGTTTTGGAGGAAACGATTCTTCATTAATTTTTTCTAAAGTATAAGTTATGAATGTTTTTATAAACGGAGCATCGTGCATAAGTCCACAAAATTCAATAAATTACGATGAGTTTTGTAATGAAATTGTTGTGCATGAAACTTTATTTTTAGAATCGATAAATCCTGAATATAAAGAATTTATTAAACCGATAGACTCTCGCCGAATGAGCAAAACCGTGAAGAACGGAATTATTGCTTCAAATTATGCTTTGCGAGAAGCCGAAACTGAAATGCCCGATGCAATAATTGTCGGAACAGGATTGGGAGTTGTTAGCGACACAGAAAAGTTTCTTGAAAAAATGATTGAAAATAATGAGCAATTTCTTACGCCGACTTCATTTATTCAATCTACTCACAACACGGTTGCCGGACAAATTGCTTTAGGTTTGAAATGTCATAACTATAATTTTACTTATGTTCACGGCGGTTTTTCATTTGAAAGTGCAGTAATTGATGCAGTTATGCACATTAATGAAGGGAAGAAAAATATTTTGGTTGGTGCAGCCGATGAAATGACGCAGAATTATTATAAGATTATTAAGAAAACCGGAAATTGGAAAACTGAGATTATTAAAAATACCGATTTATTCAAATATCAAACAACCGGAGCACTTTGTGGCGAAGGTGTCAGTTTTTTTGTTCTTTCTTCACAAAAAAATCAAAATACATTTTGCATTTTATCCGGAACTCAAACAATTTATAAACCTAAAAATTCAGATGAAATTCAAATTAGAATTAATGAATTTTTATCTCACCGGAATTTACAAGTTTCTGATATTGATATGGTTATTCTTGGTGTTTCGGGTGATTACGAGCAAGATAAAATCTATTATGAAGTGCAAAATTCTTTGTTTATGAGTAAATATGTTACTTATTATAAACATTTGAGCGGTGATTTTCATACTTCAACAAGTTTTGCAATGTGGTTTGCCGCCAATGCAATTAAGCATAATAAAACACCCGATTTTGTTTCGCTTTTAAATTTGAAGCCTTCAAAAATTAAAAACGTTCTTATTTACAATCACTATTTTGAGAATAATCATTCACTTTTTTTGTTAACAGAAGCATAATATTTTGCTAAAAAACTTTAAAATATTCAGTTTTAAATTTATTAGTTTTATATCAATTTTATTAATTTTGATATTATTAATTCTTCATTTTCAAAAAGATACAAACTTACTTTTTTTAATACCGATTTTCTTGTTTTGGAGTTTGTCGATTTTTTGGGGTTCGTATAATATCAATTCAAATTTTTATTTTAATTCGATTTCAAAAATTCCTGAAAATTCAAATAACTTTGCAATAACTTTCGACGACGGACCGAATGAAATTATTACGCCAAAAATTCTTGAATTGCTTGAAAAATATGACCAAAAAGCAAGTTTTTTTGTAATTGGAAATAGTGCAGAACAAAATATCGAATTATTGAAAACTATTAATTCTAAAGGACATACAATCGGAAATCACAGTTTTTCGCATTCAAATTTTTTCCCGACATTTTCTACAAAAAAAGTTATGGAAGAAATTGCCAAAACCAACAAAATTATTGAAAGCGTTACTTTAAGCGAAAACATATTTTTCCGTCCGCCGTTTGGAGTTACAAATCCGAATATTGCAAAAGCGTTGAAAAACTTGAAAATGCAAAGTATTGCGTGGAATATTCGTTCGCTCGACACGGTAAAATCTGAAAAAGAGGTTTTTGAAAGAATTAAAAATGTGAAAACCGGCGATATAATTCTTTTTCACGATAATAAAGAAAACACTCCCGTAATTTTAGAAAAATTTTTACGTTTGTGTAATGAAAAACAATTGAAATCCGTTTCTTTAAATAAAATTTTAAATTGAAATGAAATATCCATGTAAATATATTGACACACAAGAGAATGATTATTTGGATGTTCCTATGTAACCTTAAAAATTTAAAATAAAACACATGAAAAAAATATTAATATATACTTTCTTATTTTTAGTTTTTTATAATGCCAAATCACAACCTTCGGGTTTTACGGCTGTGAAAGATATAAATTCGGTATCCGAAAAAATTAAAAAAAGTTCGTTGGAAACAAAAACTCTCGACAGCGATTTTAAACAATATAAGCATTTGAGTATCTTAACAAAAGATATTGAAAGTGTTGGTCATTTTAGTTTTAAAGCCGAAAATAAAGTTCGCTGGCAATACACTGTTCCGTATAACTATTTGATTGTGATGAGCAACGGAAAAATGTGGATTAAAACCGACAAGAAAGTTCAAACTTACGACACAAATTCAAATAAAGTTTTCAAAGAAATTAACGATTTGATGGTGGGAATGCTACAAGGAAAAATCCTTAGCGACCCAAATTTTAAAACAAAATATTACGAAAATTCAACTACAGTTTTAGCAATTTTAATTCCGCAAAAACCCGATTTAAAAGAGTTTTTAAAAGAAATTCATATATATTTTAGTAAAACAGATTATAGTGTTTCAAAATTAAAAATGCTTGAAAATTCCGACGATTACACTTTGATAAATTTCTTAAATCAAAAGAAAAATATTGAAATTTCTGATTCAAAATTCTCTGTAAAATGAAGTATTTCAAATATTTTGCTCTTATAGTTTTTACAATTACTTTATTTTTTTCGTGTTCAACAAAAGGATTGATTAAATCTGATTTCGATATAAAAAATATTCAAAATTCGGAATTTCAAAACTCAGATTCTACAATTCTGTTTAAAACGGAAATAAACATTTTTAAAAACGAATTTAGCGGAATTACTGTTATAAAACCAACCGAAAACCAAAGCCATAGAATTGTTTTTTTGAACGAAGTAGGAATGAAGTTTTTTGATTTGGAAATTTCAAATGATACATTTATTGTTCATCAAATGTTTGAGCCGTTAAACAAAAAATCGTTTATAAATATGCTTGTTAGCGATTTTAAAACAATGCTTTTTTATGAAATTGATATTGATAATTCGCAAATTTATCAATCCCAAAAAACTAAATATTTTGTTTTAAAATCAGAAAATAAAAGAACGTTTTATTATTTGAATAATGATTTTTATTATCATTCAATTATAAAAAAATCTTTTTTAAGAACTGTTCAAAAGTTTAATTTCATATATAACCCTCAAAATATGTTTAAAGAAATTTATATTGAGCATAAAAATATTAACTTTGAAATGAATTTTGAAAGAATTTAAGAACACATTATGTTTGAAAATAAAATATTTACAGTTTTAAAATCAAATATTTCCGAATCGGGAGAAATTTCAGGTCGTATAAAATTAAATCCTTATCACGAAGTTTTTAAAGGACATTTTCCTAATAATCCGGTTCTTCCGGGAGTTGTGAGTATACAAATTGTGTTAGAATTTTTTTCAAAAGTATTAAATACAAATCATACAATAATTGAGGCTCAAAATATAAAATTTCTCAAAATAATTGACCCACAAATCCATAGAGAATTAAACATAATAATTAAATATTCTCCTTTAAATTCAGAAACGTATAAGATTACGGCAGAAATCGTAAACGAAGATTCTTCTTTTTTCAAATTCTCGGGAAAATATCTGAAAAAATAAATTTTTGTATTCTAAAATCCTGTTAATCAAAACTAAAAGTCAACATAAATTTTATATTGACTTTTTTTTGTAACTAAATAGAATACATGTTCGTCATAGTTACAAATTTTATTTAATCAGTTCACAAAATAATCATGGTAATAACAAAATTTACAAATACAATGAAAAAAATTTTACTAATTTCAATTGCTTTTATTTTAACAGCCGTTTCTTATGCACAAAACTTTCAAATAACCGGTCAAATAAAAGATAACACCACAAAAGCACCTGTGGTTTTTTGTTATGTAAATGTTTTAACTCCCAAAGACAGCATTTTAACAACTTGCTTTACCGACGATGCCGGATTTTTCAAAGCTTCGCTTGCACCCGGAGCATATAAATTAGCTTTCGTTCAAATTGGTTATGTTTCAGACACTACAGAAGTTTTTGCAGTTTCCGGCGATAAATTTTTAGATGTTTATAAATTACAAGTCGACGAAAATGTTATTGAAGCCGTTAATGTTACCGGAACTTCAAATAAAACATATTTAGACAAAGAAGTTCAATTAGTTACTTCCGATATGAAAAACGGAGTTGCTAATACTTACGATGTTATGGATAAAATGAAAGGTTTGAGTTATGACAGATATAATGACAAGATTAAGGTTGATAATGACGAAAATGTTGTAATAATTGTTAACGGAATAGAAAAAGACGAAAATTACATAAAAAGTTTGAGTCCGGACAGATTACAAAAAATTGAAATCATAAGAGCTCCTTCCGGAAAATACGCTTTAATGGGTTATACAGCCGTAATAAATATAATTTTGAAAGACGATTATAAAGGCTACGATGTTAGTGTTGAAAATATGTCGATGTTCAATTTTTCTAAAGCTTCAACAAGTGTTTTTCCTGTAGATTTCGGTCGTTTTACAGTGAGTTACACAAATAACAGACTTAATATTTATGGCGGTTATACAAATGTTTTCAATAATTTTAAACTGTTAAACGAAAGAAGACAATATTTTTCGGATAGTTCGGAAACATATTTCCTTTCGCCCGAAAATAAACCTTCTAACTTGAATGTGAGAGCTTTAAACAGTAATTTTAATGTTGGTGCCGATTTTTATATTAGCCCCAAACATATATTAAGCTACGAATCAAAATTTGATTATTCGCCTGAAAGTTTTAATATAACAGACATGAAATATGATGTTTCTGTTTATGATGATATTTTAACCGATAATTTTATTTCGTCGACTTACCAAACAGAGAACCGAAAAACATTTGAAAATTCACTTTTTTATGTGGCAAATTTTAACGAAAGAAATAATTTGAAAGTTTCTTATGCATTCTCGGTTTATGAAAATTCACAAATATCAGAAATTTCACAAGATGCGTTTATGTATACTCAAATCTCTGAAAATTCAAGAAATTATTCAGCATTTAACGCCGATTACTCACATTCGGTTTCGCCCAAAGTTGATTATAATATTGGTTACGGAAACACTTTTAAAGATGTGAATAATTTTTATACTGTTGAATCTTCAACAACTTCAAATACATTTGCTTACACCGATTTTAGAAATCAATTATACGGATATTTATCATACAAACCTACTCAAAAATTAGGTTTCAAAATTGGTGCAGCAGCCGAAAACAGTTCTATAAAATATGAAGACCAAAACCCGATGTATTTTATTTATCTTCCGCATTTGGATATTAACTACAAACCGATTAAAGTTCTTGATATTACTGCAAAATTCAGATCAAATTCTACATATCCAACAATAGACCAAGCAAATCCGTTTGAAATTGCACAAGATTGGCAAAGTGTTTCTATTGGAAATCCAAATTTGAAACCTTCAAAAAATAATACTGTTTCATTAAGGCTCAGCGCAATGGGAAGCCTTGTTTCTGTTGAACCGTATTATACTTTTGCCGATAATACTATTATTCAAATTATTGATAAACGAACAGACGGAATGTTTGAAATGACTTATGAAAACGCCGGAAATTACACCAAAAAAGGTATAAAAGCTAATTTTACAATTCCGTTCGGTAAACAAATTTTCTGGCAAAATTCGGCAGATTTTTTCGGCGAATCAATCAGCTATAATTCAGAAACTCATAATTTGAACGATTGGACAATGCGAAGTCAACTTATTTACAGAAACGAAAAAGCAAAAACCGTTGCAGGATTTATGTATCAAAAAGAATTAAGAAAAGTTATGACTTGGACAGGTTATCAATCTAATAATAACGATTTTTGGGCTGTTTTGGTTCAACAACCATTTCTTGAAGAAAAACTTTCTGTTATGTTGATTTACGGAATTCCTACAAATTTTGGAGTTACTTATGACCAAGGAAGTTACATTAAAACTGCGCTTGTTGAAGAATTTAATTACGTAGACCTTACATTACTTAAAAACTTAATAATGTTCAGAATAACTTACAGATTTTCAAAAGGTAAGAGTTCTCAAAAAATTGAAAAAAATATTAATATTGAAGAAGCAGGAGATTCTAAAAGCATTATTTAGGTTTTAATAAATTCTTAATTCATTAATCTTCAGTCAAATAAAATATTTTGACTGAAGATTTTTTTATTAATTATTTTTTATATTTCCTATTTTTTAAACTGACCCCTTTTGCTGTTGATTGATTGAAAATTACTTATAAGTCCGGCCATAAATGCCATGAATAAAACCGTAAACACAAATTTCATTGTATTATAACCGCTTGGACTGTATTCTTCCAAAAAATCTTTCGACATCACAGTTGAAGTATCATCTTTTAGATATTTTATTTTAATGTAGCTTAATGGTTTTACTCCAAACATATTGCTCGGAATTTCTACAACAGCGTATTTTTTTTCTAATTTATCTGTATAAAAAACAATTTTTGCGTTAATATTTCTATAATCATAAGAAAAATTTGTGCTTAAAACTTGCGCAACAGTTTCAATTCCTTCTTTCTTAACTTTATTTTCAAGTTGCTCTGTAAAAAGAAAATAAATAAGAAAACTTGAGAAAAAAGATATAATTAATATCTGCTTGGCAAGCGAAATTCCTTTATGAATTTTTGGCGAGTTATCGGTATTCATTTTTTGTTGATTTCTTTTAGCAAATAAGTAAATTTCTGAGTTTGGAAATATATATTTTTCGGCTAAAAATAATTAATAAGAAATTCCTTTCTGCCAAATTATATTACTTATTTGTTTAAGATAATTTAATTGTATTTTTCTTTAAATCATCACCAAGAGAAGTCATATTCAGTGTTGGAAGTGTAATTGTCGGAAATCCCGATAAATTTGTTAATGTTGATATATACGCTCTTATATACGGAAAAAGTATTGCAGGTGCGTTAATAAAGAAAAAATTGTCAAGATTTTTTATGTCGTCAGTGCTTTCAAATCCGAAATTTGCAATAGCATCACCTTCTATTGGGTCAACGTCAGTAGATCGGTTAGAATACTGT
>DZBS01000059.1 GCA_022729995.1 Draconibacterium orientale
TCATCAACTTTTTCGACAGACATTTTTCTTCCTTCTGCAACATGTTTGATAAATGTTGCATAAATTTCTTCGACAGAAATTTGAATAACACCTCTTTCATAATCGGTCATTTTACGTGAAGGATTTGCCATGTCGGAATATTTATTGGTATTTACAACACTTACACTTATTCCTACGTTTTTCATTAAATCTTTTGCATTAAAAAGAAGTCCGAAAACGCCGATTGAACCTGTAATTGTGTTTGGTTGAGCAACAATTGTGTCGGCAAAACAAGCAATATAATATCCGCCTGAAGCAGCAACATCGCCCATTGAAACAATAAATGGTTTATCTTTTTTAGCCAAAACAGTTTCTCTCCAAATTACTTCAGATGCCAGCGCACTTCCGCCGGGAGAATTTATTCTTAGAACAATTGCTTTTACAGAGGAATCTTTTCGAGCTTTTCTAATAGCTTCCGACAATTTATCTGAGCCGATTGTGTTTTCATCACCGCTTCCCATTCCAATATCGCCAATTGCGTAGATTATTGCAATTTTATCTTTTGAAGTAACAGAAATTTCTTCAATTTTAGGTCTATTCGGAGCTGTATTATATTCGCTCAAAGAAATAAATTCAAGTTTATCTTTCTCTTTTTTATTTGTAAGTTGTCGAAGTTCAGAATAAACTTCGTCTTTATATTTTAAACCGTCGACCAATTTTAAGTCTAAAGCTTTTTGAGCGCTGTTAACAGAAAGTTCGTCGGCATATTTATTCAAATTTTCAATACTAATATTTCTTTGTTTGCTGATTCCTTGAAGCATCGAATTCCAAATAGAACCAATGTATTTTAGGGTTTGCTCGCGATTTTCATCAGAAATTTCGGTAAGCATAAAAGGTTCAACAGCACTTTTGAATTTTCCGTGACGAATAATTTCAGGCTCAATACCAACTTTTTCGAGCATAGTTTTGAACATTAAAATATTTGCACTTAAACCAACAAATTGAACTTCACCTTCGGGAGTAAGATAGATTTTATCGGCAACACTCGCTAAATAAAATGTTTTATGAGTGAAATAATCTGAATGAGCAATTATAAATTTTTTAGATTCTTTAAATTTCAACAGAGCATTTCTAATTTCCTCAACAGTTGCAATTCCGGCGTTTAAAGTTGTTAATTCCAAATAAATACCTTTGATATTTTCATCTTTTGAAGCTTTATAGATATCTTGAGTAATATCAATTATGCCAATAGTTTTTTTCATAGACAAGTCTGAAAAATCGGGCTTTACAGAGCCTCTATCGGACATTGCATCATCAAATTTAATATGTAAAATTGAACTCTTTTCAACTTTAACTTCATTTTCTGTCGAAGACGACACAATTCCAACAATTGTTATAATACCAATAACTATTACAACAATTAAAGCCAAAATGGTTCCTACCATTCCGGCAAATACATATTTAAAAAATCCTTTCATATAATTAATTTTTTTGACTTGTAATGCAAGGTTTACATTTGTAAAGTGTTCTTGCAATAAAGATGTTTGTTTACAAATATAATTTTTTGCTTTCAGAAATAAAAAAAATAGAATTAAAAGTTTGGTAATATTTATTTTAAATTGAAAAATTTAACAAAAACATAAAGGAAAACAACCGAGATTTGCAAGAAATCTAATAATTATTAAATTTGTGGAAATTGAAATAAAAATAAATGAGTGATATTATAAATTTACTTCCCGATTCGGTTGCAAATCAAATTGCGGCAGGAGAAGTTATACAACGTCCGGCATCGGTAATAAAAGAGCTTGTAGAGAATTCTATAGATGCCGGGGCTGATGAGATAATAATAATTATAAAAGATTCGGGAAAAACGCTTATACAAGTTAGCGACAACGGAAAAGGAATGTCTGAAACAGACGCAAGAATGGCTTTTGAACGACATGCAACATCTAAAATAAAAACTGCAACCGATTTATTTTCTATTCGCTCAATGGGATTTAGAGGCGAAGCTTTGGCATCTGTAGCAGCTGTTGCCGATGTTGAATTAAAAACGAAACAAGAAGAAACGGATTTAGGAACTTATATCAATATAAAAGGTTCGGAAGTAATTAAACAAGAAGCCATTTCCTGCAAAACAGGAAGTAATTTTATAATTAAAAATTTATTTTACAACATTCCGGCACGTCGAAAATTCCTTAAAAATGATGTTACCGAATTTAATCATATAATAACCGAATTTGAAAAAACGGCAATTTCAAATCCGGAGATTTCATTTTCACTATATCACAACGATAAAACAATTTTCAATTTAAAAAAAGATAATTTAGCTCAGCGTATTTCAGATATTTTCGGAAAAACAATTTCTAAAAATTTATTTCCAATTTCGAGCAACACAGAAATGCTAAAAATATACGGTTACATCGGTAAACCTGAAATTGCAAGAAAAAGAAATAAAGAACAATATTTTTTTGTGAATAAAAGATTTATGAAACATCCTTATTTCTTTAAAGCAGTAATGAGTGCTTACGAAGGAATAATCAGAGCTGATTACATTCCGTCATATTTTATTTTTTTTGATATTGAACCTGATTTGATAGATATAAATATTCATCCGCAAAAAGTTGAAATTAATTTTGAAGATACACAAGGAGTTTTTCAAATTTTAAGAGCAACTGTTAAACAGGCTTTGGGGAAATTTAATATTGTTCCTTCAATAGATTTTAACAGAGACGGCGAAATTGAATATTCATACAATAAAAATAATCCGCTCGAATATGTTCCCGAAGTTGATGTAAACAAAGAATATAACCCCTTTGAAGTTGAAAATAAATTTTCTTCAAAAATGAATTTTCCCAATAAAATAAATAAAAATTCTATAAATTCCGGCGATTGGGAAAGTTTGTTTTCGGATTTTTCAAATCAAAACGATTTTGAAACAACCGTTGAAAATACTCAAACATCAATTGAAGAAACTGAAACCGAGAGTTTTTCAAGAGTTTTTCAAATTAAAAATAAATATATTGTAACGCCTGTAAAATCGGGCTTAATGATAATTAATCAAAAAAGAGCTCATGAAAGAATTTTGTATGAAACATTTATAAATTCGATAAAATATAAAAAAATTAACACACAAAAAAATCTGTATCCCGAAGAAATTGAAATTGATAGTGCAGATTTTAATTTGCTGGAGAAAGTAATTCCTGAAATGAATTCAATGGGTTTTGAAATAGAAATAACAAAAAAAAATAATATTAGAATTGACGGATTACCCGCGAATATTTCTCATATTAACACCAAATATATTATTGAAGAAATAATTTTAAATTTGAGAGACGGTTTGAATGAAATTTCTTTAAACTCAACAGAATTTTTGGCTGAAACTGCTGCAAAAGCTTCTTCGATGAATTATTCGGTGAAATTAGCACAAGAAGAAATGACCGAATTAATTGACAAACTTTTTTCGTGCATGATGCCAAATTATACTGTTGACGGAAGAACAATAATTTCGATAATTAGTTTTGACGAAATAGATAAACTTTTTAAATAATTACATTTGTAAATCCAACTTCACCAATGTAAATTAGTCTTGACTTTTCATTTTCCCGAAAATCCAACCGACAGTTAGTCCGGAAACGATATGCCATATTCCCCACCAGCCGGCAACAAAAGCAATTCCGCTAAGACCCTCTGGGAAAACATTATGATTGAAAATTAAGACAAGAGCTAATCCGGAATTTTGTATTCCTGTTTCAATAGTTATTGTTTTTCGGTCATTTTTACTAAGCCTCATAATTCCTGAAAGGCTCCAACCGGTTAGTAAAGCAAGACCGTTATGAACTAAAACCAGAGGAAATAAAAACCAAATATAACTTGTGAAAACATTGAAATTTGAAGCAAAAGCGCCAATAACAAAAGCAAGAAAAGCAACAATAGAAATGATTTTAATCGGTTTAATAACTTTTGCCGTAAACGCAGGATATTTATGAGAAACCCACATTCCAATAAGCAACGGTATTCCCATTAAAAGTAAAATTGTTTTAAAAACTTGAAATAAAGGAATCTCAATAGGATGAGCAAGCGGTAATGTGCTTACATATAATCCGCCCCAAAACATAAAATTTAGCGGAGTCATAATTATTGACGATAAATCGGAGAGTGCAGTAAGACTGACAGAAAGAGCAACATTTCCTTTTGCAAGAGAAGTAATAAAATTTGAAATATTACCGCCCGGACAAGCAGCAACTAAAATCATACCCAACGAAAGTTGCATTGGTATTTTAAAAATAATTACAAATAAAAAAGTTACCAAAGGCAAAAATAAAAACTGAGCCAAATAACCTGTAATTATAGATTTGGGGAATTTTAAAATATTTTTAAAATCGGTTTTTGAAATGCCCAAAGCAACTCCAAACATTATAAAAGCCAATGTAAGATTTAAAAAAAGTAAACCCGATTCCGAAAAATGCATAGGTTGTTCTTTTATTCCGTTCAGTATTCTGTCAATTTTCTCAAACATATCTTTCTACTAAAATTTTTTCAAAATAGATAAAATTATTTCATTTTCAAAACCTTTTGACAATGCAAACCTTATTATTTTGACATTTCTATCGTATTCTTCGGTGAATTTTAATGTTTTAAGTTTCTTTCCTATAATTTCTTCCAACACTTTTTCATAAATATCATCATTAATTTCAATTAATCCAAGATTGATATTTGAATTGGAAATTTTTTTGGCTTTTAACATCGCCTTAATTTTTATCTTTCCCCACTTTTGAAACTTAAATTTATCTCTTGCATAATATTTTGCAAAACGAGCCTCATCAATATAATTTTGCGAAACTAATATTTCAATAATTTTTTTTTTATCAACTTCATCTAATTCACGCAATTTTAGTTTACTTTCAATATCAAAAATACATTTTTCGGATTTGCTGCAAATATTTGCTGCGTATTTCAAAGCGTCTTTGTATTTTTTATTTTCAATTTCTGTCATAATTATACAACAACAGCTGTTTTACTCAAAATCAAATGTTGATATTTTTTTGAAGGCGATTCAATAAAATCACCAATTTTATATGATTCCCAATTTTTATCTACCAAATTAACAGTTTCTTCATCGGCTGTTACAATATCGGGCCAGTCTCGTTTAAAATTGTCGATATCCGCACGTTTTCTTGTTCCGTCTATAGAAATGTGCGAAAATTCATTCAGGTTGTTTGATTTGAATATAAAACAGTCTCTTAAAGGTTCAATATTATTTGCAAAAATCCAAGTTGCTTGTTCAATATCAAAAACATTAACAGGGAAATCAACAAATATTACAAATTTTACTTTATTGAATTGCTCATGTTTAAAAATTTCTTCCGATAATTCTTTAACTTGGTTTGGTTTTTCTTTTAATATCGATATAAAAACAAACGAAATATTCTTTGACAATAAATCAATATTTACTTCTTTTATTTGTTTAAATTTATTTTTTAAATCATTTATATCGATATAAATATCTTTAAAATTAATTTCTGATATTTTATTCGAAATCATTTCTTCAGGATATTTAACAGTTGCATCAATTCCAATTTTACTGCCGAAAGAAAATTTTGATGAAGAATGGTCAAGAACATCCAACGGTCCTTTTACAAATGAAATATCATTTTCAGGCTCAACTGTTTGCGACATTTTTTGGGCTGCAACAAAATAGTCGGAAACATCAATATCTTTATCAAAAACAACAAGCATTTTATTGAACATCATTTGTCCGGCTCCCCAAAGCGAACTGTAAACTTTTTGAGCTTGACCGGCAAAAGTTTTGTTTATACTTACAAGTGTCAGATTATGAGCAACTCCTGCATCAGGAATATTCATATTTGTAATTTCCGGGAGCATGGCTAATTTTATTGGAGCAAGGAAAATTCGTTCCGTTGCTTTTGCAATCCAAGCATCTTCCATTGGCGGAATTCCAACAACAGTTGCCGGAAATATTGCATTTTTTCGGTGGGTTATGCAAGTTACGTGAAATCGCGGATACCAATCGGCAAGTGAGAAAAAACCTGTGTGATCGCCAAACGGTCCTTCCCAAATTAATTCTTCGGAAGGGTCAACATAACCTTCAATAATAAAATCTGCATCTGCCGGAACATCAATATCAATAGTAATTGCTTTAATCATTTTTACGCTTTCTTTTCGTAAAAATCCGGCAAGCATATATTCGTCAATATTATCGGGTAACGGAGCGGTTGCAGAATAAACCAAAGCAGGATCACCGCCGAGAGCGACAGCAACAGGCATTTTGATTCCAAGTTTTTTATATTCTTCGTAATGCCTTGCTCCCACTTTATGTTTGTGCCAGTGCATTCCGGTTAAATCTTTTTCAAGAACTTGCATTCTGTACATTCCAACGTTTCGTATTCCTGTATTTGGATCTTGAGTAATAACTTGCGGAAATGTTATAAATTTTCCTCCGTCGCGAAACCAAGTTTTGAGAATTGGCAATTTGAATAAATCCGGGTTTTTATCAATAACTTCTTGAACAGGAATTTTTCCTTTTGCTTTTTTTGGAAGAAATGACGAAATTTTAGATAATTGAGGCAAAACCATGATTTTATCTAAAAAAGATTTTTTTGGAGAACTGATTTTTTTAAATAAATCATCAATTCTATTTGCCGTATCGTCGAAATCATTAACATTTAAAGCTAATTTCATTCTAATGTCAGAACCTAAAGCATTTATTAGAACCGGAAAATCAGTTCCGTTATTTTCAAAAAGAAGTGCTTTTCCTCCGCCTTTTGATTTTGACATTCTGTCGGCAATTTCGGCAATTTCTAAATCGGTATTTACAAATTTTGTAATTCGGATTAATTCTCCGGCTTTTTCAATTGCGGTAACAAAATCATTTAATGAATTATACGCCATTTTGCTCTGTATTATTTGTTCCAATACTAATTTCATCTAATTTTTTTTGGTAACGAATACCATATTGATTCCAAATAGCAAGAAAAAGTGCAGCAACAAGCGGTCCTGCAAGAAATCCAATAATTCCCAACCAAAGTAATCCGCCCAAAGAAGCTAAAAACATAATTGCAGTGTGCATTCCGCTTTTATTTCCGTCTAATCTGGGTCTAATTAGATTTTGATTAATTAAAATAATTACCGAGCCGATTGATAGAATTAGAATTCCGGTTGTTGTTTCGCCAATTATGAAATGAAAAACAGCCATCGGAACCATAATGGTATTTGTTCCAACAAGCGGAATAATTGATAAAAAAGCCATAATTACACCCCAGAAAACGGGTGAAGGAATACCGAGAATTGCAAATAATATTCCGCCAAAAGTTCCTTCTATTATTCCAATCATAAAAGAATTAAAAACTAAAGCATCTGTAACTTTAATAATATTTTTTATTAACTCGTTTTCTTCTTCTTTTGATAAAGGAATTAAATATTGAAGTCTTTTTATTAAACCTTCGCCGTCGAGAAGTAAATAATATAACAAAAACATAACAACAAAGGTGTGAATTAACATTGAAGCCAATCCTGCAAATGTGCTTTGAATAATTGAAAGAATATTTTCTGTAATTGATGTTACCGTAGAATTTATTTTTTCTTGGTAATCCTCAATTTTAATATCTTGTAAAATATCTCCAATATATGGTAATTTACTAAGCCTTTCTTGAACATTTGCAGTTTGTAATTGTTCGTTAATATTAGGCCAATTTTTTTCTGCTAAAACATATATATCAGACACTTCATTTGTTATTAGCAAACCTATGAAAAACACCGGAATTACGATTGTCAGCAAAACTAAAAATACAGTTACCAATGAAGCAGTTTTTCTACTTTTTTTAAATTTCTTATTAAAATAAAGAAAAGGTCTTTTAAAAAGAATAAGCAGAATTACAGTAAGAAAAATATCTGTAATAAAGGGTTTCAAAAGATTAAAAAATGCAATTGTGAGTGATATTAAAATAAAAAAGAAAAAGATTTCTTGAAGAGTAAATCCGGTTTTAATTTTCATACCTTAAAAGATAAATTGGTTAATTGTCTACAAATTTACTATTTATCTTTAAAAGTTTAAAAGAATTTTCAACTTCTATTTTTATTGGCCACAAATAAGCGGGAAGACCTGTTTTTGAATACTTTACAATTACATTTCCCGATGAATTTATTTTGGAATTGTATGTTTTAATAATGCCGGATACAGATTCTTTTGAGAAATTTACATTAAAATTTCCGTTTAAATCATATAAAATATAAACTCCGTTTACAGAATTAGGGAAATTTTTATCTGAAATTACTTTTCCGGAAATATTGTTTATCAAATCTTGATTTAAGTTTTCGGGATATTCAAAATTATATATTTTATAAATATCAATAGAAATTGTATCTATATTGTTTTCTTTTAAATCGACATTTGAAATGCTTTTATTTATAATACAGTATTTTGAATAGATATTGCTGTTTGAATAAAAAGTGTAATAACTTTTCTCGCGAACTTCATGAATACCCACTGAATCTATTAATTCGGTAAATTGTGCTTTGTTTCGTTTAAATTCAACCGGAAAATAATTTTTATCTATTCTAAAAACAAATTTTCTGTTTAAAAGAGCCTTGTAAAAGATAAATGCTTCAGATGAATCTTGGCTGTTTTGAATGTCTGTATCGAATGAATAAGAAGTATTCTCGGTTTTTGTATCAAAAATTATTCGAGAATATTCTAATATTAATCCGTAAGTTGTGTCGACCGAAACATTTTCTACGGCTATATTATAAAAATATTTTAGAGAGTTATATGTTTTTTGAGTTTTTCCTCCAATAATTTGAGAAGTTTCCGCATTGTAAATTTCTTCATAAAAGAGAGTATCGTTTACATTCAGTTTTAAATAACTTTCGGTGTTGATTTGAGCTGATAAATATATACTTAAACACAAATTTAATATCAATAAAAAAAATTTCATATCCTAAATTTAAACATGTTGTATTAATATAAAAAGTTGTCAAAAGGAAATCTTTCGGCATGAATTTTTTTTGTTTCTTCGTAAAGAAGTTTCTTAAGTTCTTCAATATTAATTTTTTGTTTTGCAGATATAAAAACTGAGTTTTCTTTTTTTGCAAACCACATATTTTTTAACTCTTCCAAAGAATAATTTTCTTGCAGCTTTGGAGTGAGGTCGTCATCGTCTTTTTTAATATATGAATATGCATCAATTTTATTAAATACAATAAATGTTTTTTTATCGCCTGCTCCAATTTCTGTTAAAGTTTTTGTAACAATTTCTAATTGTTCTTCAAAATTAAAATGCGAAATATCTACAACATGAATAAGAATATCCGATTCGCGAACTTCATCGAGTGTAGATTTGAACGATTCGACCAAATGATGAGGTAATTTTCGAATAAAACCGACTGTGTCGGATAAAAGAAACGGCATATTTTCAATAACAACTTTTCTTACTGTTGTGTCGAGCGTGGCAAAAAGTTTATTTTCGGCAAAAATATCGGATTTGCTAAGAATATTCATAAGTGTAGACTTTCCCACATTTGTGTAACCTACAAGAGCAACTCTAACAAGTTGACCTCTGTTCTTTCGTTGTTGGAATTGTTGCTTGTCTATTTTAATTAAATCTTCTTTAAGTTTTGAAATTTTATCTTTTACAATTCGTTTATCGGTTTCGATTTCTTTTTCTCCGGGACCTCTCATTCCAATTCCGCCTTGTTGCCTTTCAAGATGTGTCCACATTCCTTTAAGTCGAGGAAGTAAATATTGATATTGAGCAAGTTCAACTTGTGTTTTTGCATGAGCCGTTTGAGCTCTTTGTGCAAAAATATCGAGAATAAGATTTGTTCTGTCTAAGATTTTAACTTTCAATCCTTTTTCTATATTCCTGATTTGTGCCGACGACAGTTCATCGTCGAATATTACAGTATCTATTTCGTTTTGAGCAACAAATTCGGCAATTTCATTAAACTTTCCTGAGCCTACATAAGTATAAGAATCGGGCATTTCAAGTTTCTGAGTAAATATTTTTTGTGTTTCTGCACCCGCAGTTTCGGCAAGAAATGCAAGTTCTTTAAGATACTCCTTAGTTCTTTCTTCGTTTTGGTTTTGTGTAATTACACCAACGAGAACAGCTTTTTCGTTGTATAATGTTTTTTTTGATTTATCAATCATTATTAAGTCTATAGATTATTTTAAAAAAGTAATATATTGTTTTATTAATTATTCAAAGATATTTGTATATCTGTGCAATATAAATTTCTGTTGTTTTATTAATATTAATTTGATTAATTATACATAATATTATGAGTGAAAATATTATCGTGCAGACTGAAAAGATATTGGCAATGAATACCAAACAGCCACATTTTTACCGTTCTGACTTCCGGGTATAAAATCGGGAAGTGTTTTAACAACTCTCATTGCTTCGTTGTCCAATAATTCGTTAACACCTTTTGTTATTTCAATTTTACCGATTTTACCGTTTCTTGTAACTTCAAATCTAAGAAATACAGTTCCTTGAATTCTGTTTTCTTGTGCTTTTTGCGGGTATTTTATGTTTGTAGCAATAAAAGATCTAAGAGCATTTAAGCCACCGGGAAATTCGGGCATGTGCTCGGCAAATACAAATATTGTTTCGTCGCCTTCGCCGTATCCGGTTTCTGAAAGGTCTACATTATCATTTTCATCAAAACTGTTATCAAACTCTACAACTTCGGTAATAATTTCGGTATTTTCTTTAATTATTATTTCTTCTACAACTTGCTGTTGCTCGGGCTTAACTTCTTCTTGCGGTGGTTCAATATCCTGACGAGTTATTTTAACTATCTCTTCCTCAATAGCATAATTGTCGGAGCTAAAAATTTGTTTGTCTTCTGTTTTTGATTGGTAACTGAAAACTAATGCTGTTACTCCCAAACTAAGAATAAAAGATATTACCAAAAATAAAGTCTTGAATTTTTCAAGATCTGCCGAAGGATTCTTTTTTAATTCCATTGGTTGGTTTTTAATGGGGTTATAATTAAAAAATAATTACAATAATTGCCCTATTTAAGGGCATAAAGATAAATCAATATTTGATATTTGGAAATAATATTAGATTTTGAAACATTGCAATTTAACATTATAGATTTGATGCTCTAAGATTTATTTATTCACACTTTTTATTGAATATTTTTTACAGTATTTACATAACGCAAACATCAATAAATTTAATTTATTTGATAATAATATATTTTTTATTTGAAATATCGGGTAAATTATTACATTTGCATCACCAAAAAATATATTTTGGGGGCTTAGCTCAGTTGGCTAGAGCGTTTGACTGGCAGTCAAAAGGTCAGGGGTTCGATTCCCCTAGTCTCCACAAAACAGTTTAGAGTTTGAGTTTTGAGCAAGAAAATAATCTATCAAGACTCAAATAACAAAATACGTAAAGAGTTATGAAGTTTTAATTTTCATAACTCTTTTTATTTAAGGATAGCATCCAATAATCCGAGCAAACTACAACAGCAAAGAGTTTGAATAATACCGATTAATTTATATTCAACCGCTTAACGGTTGTAGACATTTATTTAAAATATACCCCGCATTTCATACGGGGCTATCAATATTTAATCACTTCGTGATTACAAATAATCCGGTTTTAATTGTACCTATATTCAAGTAATAAATGCACCACTGTATCAATGAACAATTATTCTGTCAATTTAGTAAATTCAGTAAATTCTTTATTCTGCTTTTGCAAAAGGTCTGTTATCTATCCATAAAATTCTTAATCCTTTAATACAACTAAAATAAACCTCATAACTGCGTGCTTTGTTTTCTATGTTACTGAAATTAACAATCCAATTGCCTGTCATGCTATATGTTCCGCTTGAGTTCACGGTTTGAAATTTTATGTTTCCCACCGGACCGCTTGCAACCGACAAATCCCATTTATATTTGTTTCCTGCTTGGAAATAAAAGTTCTCTACAGAAGCATGAGTATCTGTTCCGGCATCTAATCCTGTGTTAACATTCACATAGCTGATTGCACCCGAAAAATCGTTTGTCCATTTACCGGTAAGGTCGGCCGGAGCAACAGCAAACTTATTATAGAAAGCCATATTTTCAATTTTCTCCCAACCCGAAGAACCTTCGTGGTATGCCCCAAACTCTTGTTCAAACGAAGGTTTGTCGGGTGTAATGAATTCAACGTATCTGCCGCTACCGTTAGAATAGTTTTTCTTAAACAGCACAACATGAACCGTTTTACCGGTAGCTTTCTCAACCATATCGGCTTCGGCAAACTCAATTGGTTCCCAATTGTGAAGAGGTTTAAACTCAAAGTTCTTCGCAGAAGAATATCTTGGTGCCACCAATACATTCCAAGCATTTTTTAGTCCGTCCATAAGGTCGGAATTATATACATCTGCCGTTTTGTTAGGATAATGAACCAACACTTTGATTGTTCCTTTGGTTACCGAAACCCAATCTGCTTGTTCGGTTGCTACCCAACCGTTGTCGAAGTTTGTGGTTGTGAAAGTAAACTTGCCGGTTTTAGTATTTGGCGGAGTGTTGTTTGTATTATTGTTTGTTTTATTGTTTTGGTTATTCCCTTGAGGTTTTGTGAGAGTGAGAGAAGAATGTATGTTTTGAATACTTGCAACATGCTTTTTGGAATTTGTGAGCGACACAATACTCATCGTTACACCGTAGCCGGTGTAGGTTGTCATATAAGCAAAGCAAACAACTCCGTTGAACGGAAATGTGCTTTCGCCCGTAAGTTTTTTCCATCCGTCTGTTTCACCGGCAACAGTTGCAGGATGTTCGGTGTTTGCTTTCATGGCATCATATACTAAAGATTTCCAATCGTTATTAAAATCTTGCGTAATTGTTCCTTTGCTTGTAATGCTTTTATAAAAACCAATCTTGCACCATGATTTGTCGGTGTTGTTTACAGTGCTAATAAACAAATTTCCGTTAACAACTTCCTTTTTCCAAGCTTGCGGAATAGTAAAAGAAGCAATATCGTATTTTTCTTGTTGGGCACATGAGCTAAGTGTAAATATAATTGCAATAAGTGTTATTAATGTTTTCATAATTTTGGTTTTAAATTGATAAAAAATAATAATTGTAACAGATATTCGTGTTTAATAAAGTACCGGAATATATAAATTTCAGAAGAATGCTCCAAAATAAAATGAGAATATCATTTATTTTAAAGGCAAGAAAAGTTTAAATGTAAACATAAATAAAGATAAATAAGTTTTTATTTGGCTTTTGTAAATTTACATAAGTTATCAATATTAATTGACAGATTAAAAAAAGGACAGTTTGGCGTAAATTTATTTGGAGCGATAATTAAATAATTATACAATGGTGCAATTATACAATTATTCAATGAAAGAATTGAATAATTTTTGCCGAAGGTTGAGTCCTTCGGCAAATAAGATTCTTCATAATATAAATTTATATTTAAATTATTTTCGTTGCATTAATAGTTTAGGATTATTCTTGTTTACAGGTTCATATACATTAATTGTAGATAAAATAAAATGAATACTAATTGCAACAAGCGATATCCATTCTGCAATTAAAATAGAAATATAGCCCATTAAAGCAAACGGTAATGTTGCAATTGTGAGTATTGCCAAAATTATACTTAGAATTTTATCTTTATCTTTATAAAAAATACCTGTAACTAAAGCATTTCCGACAAAAAATATAGCTGCAAATGTGTAATGCGGAATAGGAAACTGCTCGCAAGGAAATGAAATTACTCCAATAAGACTAAAGCCCAATACAACATTATACCATTGTCCGTGTGTGCTTATGTGCATAAATTGTTCGTTTTTAAAATAAATTGCACCGTTAAAAATAAACAGCATTGAGGCAATACTAAGTAACATTCCAAACACATAGCTGTTGTTCATATATACATATTGACTAATACTGCTTCTAAACGGATGCGGAAGAATACCGTCGGTGAGCCACAGAATTAACGGAATTAGAGCGCTGAATGCAGCAATAAATCTTTCAAATTGCTTAAATGTGAATAAAGGGTCGTTTAATTTAGCTTTAAGTAGGGTAATGAAGTTCATAATATAAGTTTTTTTTAAGAATTAGTATTTCTTTTATTATTAAATTTTGTATCGAATGTAAATATATAAATTAAATATAAATAAAACTTTCACATCCAATGAAACAATGTAAATACTTATTAAGAATTTTTGAATTAACAAATCAATCGTATAAATTTGTTTTATAAAAAGGTCAACGAACATTAGTCAAAATTAAATTGTATAATTACATTTGAAAACAAAATTCAGTTTAAAAAAATAAATTTCTATTGTGAAACTATTTAAAAATATAGACAGAAAAGATTATAAACCAAAATTCGGCGGTTTAGAAATCATAAAATTCATTGGTCCCGGATTATTGGTAACAGTCGGGTTTATAGATCCGGGTAATTGGGCGTCGAATCTTGCGGCAGGTGCCGAATACGGTTATGCACTTTTATGGATGGTTACCTTGTCGACCATAATGTTGATATTTCTTCAGCATAATGTAGCACATTTGGGAATTGCAACAGGTCTTTGCTTGTCGGAAGCGGCAACAATACACATCAAACCTAAATTTTCAAAGATTATACTTTCATCGGCAATGTTGGCATCTATATCAACATCGCTTGCCGAAATACTCGGAGGAGCCATAGCCCTAAATATGCTGATGAACATTCCGATAAGAGCAGGTGCCGTATTGGTTACAATATTTGTAATGATAATGCTATATACCAATTCATATAAAATTATGGAGAAATGGATAATAGCCTTTGTTTCGGTAATAGGTTTATCTTTTTTATATGAACTTTCTCTTGTTAACATAGATTGGAACTCGGCAATTACGGGCTGGGTTACTCCATCGTTTCCTAAAGGTTCAATGATTGTTATAATGAGTGTGCTCGGTGCGGTTGTTATGCCTCACAATCTTTTTCTTCATTCCGAAATAATTCAAAGCAGACAGTGGAACTTAACCGACGATAAAACAATTAAGAAACAATTAAACTATGAGTTTCTGGACACACTGTTTTCGATGGTTATAGGTTGGGCAATTAACAGTGCAATGATACTTTTGGCAGCAGCAACATTCTTTGCCACAAAAACAGCAGTGTCGGAACTTCAGCAAGCAAATCAATTACTTGCACCTCTTTTGGGAAATCATGCGGCCACAGTATTTGCAGTAGCTTTGTTATTTGCAGGAATTGCTTCAACAATAACATCGGGTATGGCGGCAGGTTCTATATTTGCGGGTATGTTTAACGAGCCTTATGATATAAAAGATAATCATTCAAGACTTGGTGTTGCTATATCGCTGGTTGTGGGACTTGGTATAATATTTTTCATATCAAACCCCTTCAACGGACTTATTATCTCTCAAATGTTTTTAAGTATTCAGTTACCGTTCACAATATTTTTACAGGTTTATCTAACATCATCGGCAAAAGTAATGGGGAAATATAAAAACTCTCGTTTATCAAAAATTACATTATATTCATTGGGCGTTTTAGTAACTTTGCTTAATATTGCTCTTTTCGTAAGCATAATAATGTAAAACCTAATAAATGAACGTTAACGAAGCATATAAAACTTGGGCTGATATATATGATACAAATATCAACAAAACCAGAGATTTGGAAGCAATTTCTTTAAGAGAAACTCTTGCCTTTATTAAATTTGATAAATGTTTAGAGATAGGCTGCGGAACAGGTAAAAACACAGAATGCTTAATGTCTTTTGCAAACAATATAATTGCTGTTGATTTAACTCCGGAGATGCTTTTTAAAGCCAAAGAAAAAATTAAATCGAAAAAAGTTACATTTGTTCAAGCCGATATTAATGACGATTGGACATTTGTTTCTCATAAAGTCGACTTAATAGTTTTCAGTTTAGTGCTCGAACACATTGAAAACTTAGATTCTATATTCAAAAAAGCATCTGAAACTATTAACTCCGGCGGATATATTTATATTGGAGAACTTCATCCTTTTAAACAATATACCGGCACCAAAGCAAGGTTTGAAACCAATGAAGGAACACAAACCGTTACTTGCTTTAACCACAATATTTCGGACTTCACTCAATTAGCAATAAAATATGGTTTTATAATTATTGATATTAATGAATACTTCGACAATAACGACCGAAGCTCAATGCCGAGAATACTAACTCTTATGCTAAAGAAAACTAAATAATTATGAATTATAAATTATGAATTATGAATCAATGTCGTTAATTTAAGGATTTTCTATTTTTAGCGTTACTTTGTGCCTTTTTTGTGTCTTTTGTGATACAACTTTTACACAAAAGGTTCACAAAGAAGGCACTAAATACACAAAAAAAACTGTATAAAGAAAACTTAACTTAACGACATTGCATTTTAAATAGAAATATATTATTTTTCTAACAGCTAACAGCCAACAGCTAACAGCCAATAAAAATTGTATGTATTACTTAAATGCCTAATTCAAAAAAATTAAATAATTTTATCAATATTTTAAAATAATAATATGCCTTATATACTAAAAAATAACAATATTCAAATTACAATAGACCTGCCGGGCGAAAACTATAAACTGTCTCGTTTCGACCACACAGGAAAAATAACCGAAATAAGGTTTAATAACATTTTAGTATCCGGTGTTGAAAGAACCGATTGCGATGATTATAACAAATTCGGGAAAGCTCTTTACAACGAATTCGGAAACAATTCTCCTTTGGGTTATGTAGAAACCAAACTTGGCGGTTGGTTTCACAAAATTGGAGTAGGTTTACTAAAAAAAGATGACGACGAATATATTTTCAATAAAGATTACAATGTAAAACCCGGCGAATTTATACATAATAAATCCGACAATATGGTAACTGTTAATTGTATGTCGCACTTTATGAACGGATACTCATATCTGTATAAAAAAGAAATTGAATTGTTCGATAACAATTTCAGCATAAAACAATCACTTAGCAACACCGGATTAAAAAATATTGAAACAGACGAATACAATCATAATTTTATTGCAATAAATAACGAAGAAATGGGAAGTAACTACATTCTCAAATTTCCGTTTAACATAAAACCCGAACTGTTTACCCGAACCGTAAATAACGAAAATAAAGTTATAATAAAAACTAAAGAAATAACATTCAACGGCACACCTTCCGAAGATTTCTACTTTGGCAACCTAACCGGAAATGAAAACGTAGAAGCAAATTGGGAATTAATTAACACACAAAGTAAAATTGCAATAAGTGAAACATGCAATTTCAGAACAAATAAAATTAATCTTTGGGGAAGAAACAATGTTATCAGCCCCGAAATATTTTTCAAAATATCGCTTAAACCGTCGGAATCTGTTACTTGGGAAAGAGTTTATAATGTTTATAAAACAGAAGTTGTTTAAATAGTGAAAACTATTAAATTAATTTCGTAATGATTAATAAAACCAATTTATGTTTAAAACAGATTACTTCTTGTAAAACATTCTTTCTTTTGCAATTCAGGCATTAATGATTTAAATTTATAGTGTTAATATTATCAAAATGAAAAAGGCATTAATTCTGTTATCGATACTTTTAATATTTACTCAATGTAAAACAATGGAAAAACGAACAATTAGCGTGCGGGCAAATATCATGTACAAAACATTAAAGAAATATAGTATAAAGAAAATAGTATTCAAAACAGTTTTAAATAAACCTCAGAAATTTAAAAGTAAAAAGGTATTAGACAGAATAAACAGAAAACTTCAAACTAAAGAAATTAATATTGAAGGATTTAGAGTAATTACTGTAAGCACATCAAACCCTTCAAATAAACATATAATATTTTTTCACGGCGGCGGATATGTTGCAGAAGCAATGAAAGGGCAAATAGTTATAATGGAAAAACTTGTTGAACTTTATAACTTCAAAGTAACATTTATAGATTATCCGCTTGCGCCCGAATATACAGCTGTAATAACTCATAAAATATCGGCATTAGCCTATTCTAAAATCAGAGAAGATTATCCCGATGATATTTTCTTTTTCTTGGGCGATTCGGCAGGCGGAGGATTAGCATTGGCTTTTCTTCAAACTTTAAGAGACAGTTCATCAATATATATGCCTACAAAAACTGTGTTACTTTCGCCGTGGTTGGATATTAGCATGTCAAATCCGGGAATTGATGAAATAGAAAGCAGAGATGTTTTCCTGCAAAAAGACGGACTGCAAAAGATGGGAAAAATATATGCAGGCGAGTTGGAAATAAATAATCCGGTTGTGTCGCCAATATTCGGAAACATGAACAACTTAAACAGCATAAAAGTATTTGTAAGTAACGACGAAATATTTTACTCCGATTGTATTTTGCTGAAAACTAAAATTGAAAGTGCTACAGGAACCACAATAGAATTTAAATCGAAAGATAA
>DZBS01000060.1 GCA_022729995.1 Draconibacterium orientale
TCTAAAGTAATATGAGAGTTAAACATTTTTTTCCGATTGCAATCCTTTTTTTTATGGGATTTTATGCTTGTAACAGTTCAAACGGCTACAAAAAAGCCGAAAACGGACTTGAATATAAATTTATAACAGAAGCCAAAGGCGATGTTAAAGTTAAAGAAGGCGAAGTTGTTGAATTAGTTTTGAAATATTTCGGACCAAATGATTCTATTTTGTTCGATTCAAAAGAAATTCCTCAAAAATTCAGAATTAAAATTGAAGGCAAAAGTTCACATAAAGGCGGAAGTTTTGAAGATGCAATTCAAATGATGAAAGTTGGCGACAGTGCTCAATTTTTAATTAATGCCGATTCGTTTTTCATAAAAACAAGAAGAATGGAAGTTCCAAAAGATATTAAACCGGGCGATAAACTTAGGTTTGATATCAAAATCATTGGAACTCAAACAGAAGAAGAAGTTACTGCAGAAAGAATGAAATTGATGCAAGAACAAGAAGCTGAAGAAGTAAAATTATTTGCTGAATACCTTAAAACAAATAATATAACGCAAACTCCTACAGCATCAGGTTTATACATTATTCAATTAGAAAAAGGAAATGGCAAAAAAATTGAAGCAGGTCAAACTGCAGTTGTTCATTACTCCGGAACATTATTAAACGGATTTGAATTTGATACTTCTATCGGAAAAGAACCTTTTACATTCCCGTTAGGACAACAAAGAGTTATTCCTGCTTGGGACGAAGCCGTTGCTACAATGAAAATTGGCGATAAAATTAAAATTATTGCTCCTTCAAAATTAGCTTACGGACCAAGAGGTGCAGGCGGTGTTATTCCTCCGTTTGCTCCTTTAGTTTTCGAAATAAAATTAATGGAAATAAAATAAACAATAATTTATTTATAATTGTTTATTAAATTTGATTCGGGTAAATTTGTATTTTATTATACTGTTTACCCGAATGTTTTTTAAATATAAATATATATATGAAAACTCCAGAAACTATTAAGAATCTTAAAAATGCAAAAATATTATGGTTTGTTCTAATTTCAGAACTTACAATAATAATGTCGGCAGTTTATTTTTTCTTGGATGATAAAGATGAAATGCAAATTGATGACAAAAATTTTATCTTTTTATATATTTCTTATTTTGTTGTAATTGTTTTTATTCCTTTATCATTTTGGTTTCATAAAAAATTGGGAATAAAATCTAAAAAAGAATTAAATATTCAAACGAGAAGTGAAATTTTTCTGAAATCTGTGATTTACAGACTTGCATTATTGGAAATTGGCGGTTTAACAACTGTTGCAGCTTTTTATTTCAGCGGAATTTCCGAACCGATTTATATGTTTGGAATTGTGTTTATAGCAACTCTTATGAGCATGCCTTCCGAAAAACAATTTGATGAAGAATATAATCCCGACGATGATTTATCCGACGATAATAATAATGAAAATATCATTATTGAAGACATAAAGAATTAGTATAAAGTTATATTATTAAAATAAATTTATAAATATGAAAACAGATGATTATACTTACGAATACAAATCTACATTTCAGAAAAATACCGGTTCTTTCACAATTTTGAATGAAGGAAAGGTCTCAAATTCAATACCAATATTTATGAAAATAACGGTATTGTTTTTTAATATTTTGTCTTTCATAGGATTAGCCTTCACAATTTCCGGAATATCTTTCCTTGTATTATTTACAACTCTTTCAGGTGAAAGTTCAGTTAATGTTCCTTCCGATTCGCCTGTTATTCAAGGAAAAATAGAATCTGTGGAAGCAACAAATTCATACATAAACGATATTCAAGTTTATAAATTTTATTATTCTTATGATGCGCCCGACGGCAACAAATATTCAGGATTTTCTTATGGAAGAAGCAGAAACGAGCAAGTAGGAGACATGGTTTCTATTTCATACAATTCCGAAGTTCCTTCCGAATCGCAAATTTTGGGAATGGAAAACGATTCTTTTCCTAAATTTATTTATTTATTCCTTCTTATTTTTCCGATTGTAGGCATTGCATTGCTTTATTTTGGTTTGAAAAAAGGAATAAGAAATGTAAAAATAATTCAATACGGTAAAGTTTCTTCAGGAAGTTTTAACAGAAAAGAACCCACAAATGCTTCGGTAAACAAACAAAATGTTTACAAATTTTATTTCGATTTTAAAGCAGATGACGGTAATTCATACACAGCAACAGGTGAAACTCATTTGACATATTTACTTGAAGATGAATACAGAGAACCGGTAATTTATAATTCGGCAAATCCTTCGGAAGCTGTTTTAACAGATACTTTACCAAAAAGCGTCAGACGTTTTTTTACAACAGAAATTGAAAACGAATTATCAAAATATAAAAACCAAAAATAATGTCGGTCTACGGAAAAGTTAGAAAAATTACAACACATGTTTTAAAAGAAATGAAACATAGCGGTGAAAAAATTGCAATGCTTACAGCTTACGATTATTCATCGGCAAAAATTATTGATGCAGCAGGAATTGACGTTATACTTGTGGGCGATTCTGCCGCAAATGTTATGGCAGGTTACGATTCTACTTTGCCTATCACATTAGACGAAATGATTTATCATGCAAAATCTGTTGTTAGAGCTGTTGACCGTGCTTTGGTAGTTACCGACATGCCTTTTGGTACATATCAAGGCAATTCCACTTTGGCTTTGGCTTCGGCAATTAGAATAATGAAAGAAACAGGCTCGCATGCCGTTAAAATGGAAGGCGGAGCCGAAATAAAAGAATCAATTATAAGAATATTGTCTGCAGGAATTCCGGTTATGGGACATTTAGGTTTAATGCCTCAATCTATTCATAAATACGGAACTTATGTTGTTAGAGCAAAAGGAAAAGAAGAAGCCGAAAAATTAGTTTCAGATGCAAAAATTCTTGAAGAAGCAGGTTGTTTTGCAATTGTTCTCGAAAAAATTCCCGCAATACTTGCTAAAGAAATTGCCCAAGCCGTGAAAATTCCGGTTATTGGAATTGGAGCAGGAAACGGTGTCGACGGACAAGTTCTTGTTCTTCACGATATGCTTGGAATTACACAAGAATTTTCACCTCGTTTTTTGAGAAGATACCATAATCTTTACAAAGAAATTTTTGGTGCTGTTGAAAATTACATTAAAGATATTAGAACTCAAGATTTTCCTAATGAAAAAGAACAATATTGATTTATCCGAGGATATTTTTTATTATGAATTAGAATTTAAAGTGCGTGATTATGAATGTGATTTACAGGGAATTGTAAATAACTCTGTTTATCAAAATTATTACGAACACACAAGGCATGAATATTTTCAATCTGCAGGTTTTATTTTAGATGAATTGCATTTGCAAGAAATTGATCCTGTTGTTTTTAGAATTGAAATTGATTATAAAAAATCATTAAAAAGCGGTGATGTCTTTTTGTCGAAATTAAATATCAGCAAACAAGGAAATTTAAAAATGATTTTTAATCAAGTAATTGTCAGAAAATCAGACAATATGATTATGAATAAAGCAAAAGTAGAATCCGTTGTTCTTAAAAAAGGAAAACCCGTTTCGCCCGATTTTTTATTACTCAAATTGCCCGGCTATAAAATTTGATTGAAAAGATTATCAAAAATCATTAAATTTTCTTATATTTAGATAATGATTTTTTTTACTATAAGTTAATTTTGTGTCATGGAATCGACCGAAAATAAACTTAAACTGAGCGATTCAGATAAGAAAAACCTTAAATCGGAAGGCAATAAAATGATTGTTGCCTTGGTTATTTTTATGATTTTTTCTGTAATCATAGGAATTGTCGCAAAATTAACTTCCGATACTTACGGAGTTCTCATTGCAGTTTTTATAATTATTGTAATTCCGCTAACTGCATTTGTATTTATTTATAGAATTTTTTATGTAAGTGATTTAAGAAAAGGATATAAAATTGTTATTTCCGGAACTATTTCCGATAAAAATATAAAAACTTACAGCACACCTTCAACTGCTTCTATTGATGAAATGAACCAAACTTCTACTCAAACATATTTTTATTTTATGATTGATATGATTGAGTTTTTAGTTACCGAAGAATACTTCAACAAGTTCCAAACAGGCGATTTTGTTGAGATACATCAAACCGCATCCGGTGTTTTTATGTATGCAAAAGGTAATTTAGATGAAAATTTGGAGGACAATCAAAATGATTTTTTTCAAATTGAGCCTTTGAACGAAAATGAAACTATTTTTTTTAAAGATTACAGATACAAAAAGATTAAAAAAACATTAACAAGAGGGTTTATTTTCGGTTTTATTTCTTATTGGATTATTATTTTCATTGGGATTTTTGCAATGGTTTTTTTCCGTGTAAATAACGATGATATGATTATAAGAATATCAGAAGTATTATTAATTTTTGTTATTCTTTCAATAATATTTGTTATGAACAAAGAGCTTTTTGTTGCTTTTTATTTGGATACAAAAGAAAAAAATAAGTCTGTTAAAGTTGTCAAAGTTTCGGATAAATTTTTGTCGAATATTAATTTAACAGATAACGAAAAGTTTAAAAGAAGTTCCGATGGATTTCATTATATAAAATCCGGTTTACAACAATATTCTGTTCATCACGAAATTTATAACGATATTAAAATTGGCGAAAAAGTAATTATTACCGAAGTTCTACACTCAAAATTACAATTAAATATTGAATTAGTTTGATAAATTCCTGTTTTAAGAACCTATTTTCATAACACAATTATCGCAATCGAAATCTAAATTAAAAATTTCGTTGTTGAGTTTTAAAAATTTTGGTTCAACAATATTTTCGGGTTTTTGATATTTTGTGCACATTCCCATATTAAATTTTATGCACATTTTTGTAGTCATTAATGTTTTTCCGCTTTTATTTTTCTGCAATTCAAAAGCAGCTTCAATTTTTTTCACACCGTGATTTATATAGAATTTTTCTGCCAATGAATTTGATACATTTGCTTTGTAATCAAGTATTTCTTCAAAATACGGGAAATTACTTTTCTCAAATAATTTTTCTTCTTTTATATATTTTGAACCGAGTAAAATATATAATTCTTCCAAAACTTCTCTTCTAATTCTGTTAATTTCCGATATCGGAATAAAATATGCCTGTGATAAATTTATTTCTAAATCTTTTATTTTGAAAATTGTTCCGCCTGTTTTCTTTAATTGCGATATTAAATTTTCTTGAGATTTCTCAATGTTTTTGGCTGTTTCCTTATTGCCGACAAGTTCTTTTTTAACTAAGTAAATTTTGTCGATTGTTTGTGCTTCAAGTTCAAAACCGGTTTCTTTTTCGGAAAATTTTATGTTTATTTCTATAAATCTTGCATTTTCAGAATTTGATAATTTTTTAATAAAATCATGGTCGTGATTTCTAAAAATCACGGTTTCTTTTGTTAATTTTAAAATATTATCGAAAAATATTTTTTCACCTTCAATTTTATTCACACTAAAACCCACAAGTTCATTATGTTTGTCGAAAAAACAAAGTCCGTCGCCGTTTGAAATTTTTGTTATTGAATCAAGAATAAAATAATTTTCACCTAAATATTTAATTTTACCAAGTTCTTTTCCCACAGACTTAGGTGATTCGGAATTTAATCCGGGTTTTCTTCCCTTTAAAAAATATTCGGAATATCTTCTGTTAAAAGTAATTTCGGCATCAGGCTCAAAATCAAAGTAATATTTTCCGATTGACGCTTTTTTGAATTCTTTTTTTTGTTCTAAAACACTGTCCATCTTTTTTCTGTAGAATGAAGTAACATTTTTCAAATAATTTTCATCTTTCATTCTGCCTTCAATTTTTAATGAACTTATTCCGGCATCAATCATTTCCGAAATACTTGCCGAACGATTCATGTCTTTTATCGACATAATGTGTTTATCTTTAACAATTTCTTGTTTATTTGAATCCAACAAATCAAATTTCATTCTGCAAGTTTGTGCACATTCGCCGCGGTTTCCGCTTCTGCTTCCAATGTATGCGCTCATGTAACATTGTCCGCTGTAACTAACGCACAAAGCTCCGTGAATAAAGGCTTCCAGTTCAATATTTGTGTTTTGATTTATTTCCGAAATTTCTTTTATTGACAATTCTCTGGCAAGAATTACTCTTGAAATTCCTATTTTTTGGAAGAAAGATATTTTTTTGGAATCTATATTATGTGTTTGTGTGCTTGCGTGAATATGAATTGGCGGAAGGCTCATTTCCAAAATTCCCATATCTTGTATTATGAGTGCATCGGCGCCGGCATTATAAATTTCCGATATAATTTTTTCGGCTTCAATTAATTCATTTTCATACAAAATTGTGTTGAGTGCAACATAAACTTTTGAATGAAATTTGTGTGCATAATTGCACAATTGCTCAATTTCCGAAATCGAATTTCCTGCCGAAGCTCTTGCTCCAAATTTTGGTGCACCGATGTAAACTGCATCGGCGCCAAAATTTATTGCTTTTTTGCCGAATTCAAAATTTTTTGCAGGGCTTAAAAGCTCAATTTTTTTTTGTATCGACATTAATTATTTTATTGATTTATAATTAAATATGTTAAATAAATTACATATATTAAAACAAAGATTATTCCTTCCGAGCGTCTTATTTCTCTTTTTCCTAAAGCATAAGTGCTTCCGAATAAGAGCAAACTTGCAAGCATTGTTATTGCAATGTCCATATTTGCTGTTGGTCCAATTGGCAATGGTTTTATAACGGCTGTAATTCCCAAAATCATAAAAATATTTACGATATTTGAACCTACAATATTTCCAACTGCAATATCCGGATTTTTCTTATATGCGGCAACAATTGATGTTGCCATTTCGGGCAATGATGTTCCTACCGCAACAATTGTAAATCCAATTAATGAATCGCTCATTCCTAAACTTTGTGCAATTTTTACAGCTCCTTCAACAAAGTATTTTCCTCCAAAATATAATCCTGCAACTCCTAAAGCTAAAAATGATATAGATTTCCACATTGGTTGAAATTCTATTTGTTCGTCTGCAGCATCTCTATTTGTTGCAATTTGAAAAGTGTAAAACATAAAAATTATAAAAAAACATAGAAGTACAATTCCGTCAACTCGGCTAATAACATTTTCTGTTCCTTTGTCAATAAAAATGTCGTTTCCCATAACTCCAATCAGCAAAACAGCCAATATTCCCAGCGGAATTTCTTTATATTGTGTATTGCTTTGAACCATTAACGGATAAACAATTGCCGAAAGTCCCAAAATTAGCAGAATATTTGCAGTATTACTTCCTAAAATATTGCCAACTGCAATATCTGTATTTCCTTTTAACGCAGATAAAACGCTAATTGTTAATTCGGGCATTGATGTGCCTATTGAAACAATTGTTAGCCCAATTACAAGATCCGAAATTCTAAATCGTTTTGCTATTGCCGAAGCTCCGTCTACAAGAAGATTTGCTCCGTAAATTATTGCTGCAAGTCCTCCGATTAATAATAATATGTTCATATTAAACTTTTATTTTTTATTGATATTTTCCAAATTTCATTATTTAAATTCTATAAATTCAAATTTTCTTTCAAAATATTTTTTTTGTTTCAATAGAATTTAATTTAAGGGTGCTTCTAAAAATTAGATTTTTCGAGGCTTGCGAATATTTCAAAACCGGAGTTTACAATTGTAAATGAGGATTTTGAAAAATGAGCATAACGATGAAAAAGCAATTTTTAGAACTCCCGTTAAAAATTTATTCTTTATGTTCAATAGTTATTGTTTCTAAATTCCATTTTACCAACGAAACAAAATCGGTTTTTCTTTCTTTACAATCATTTTTTTTGCATTGGCTACAAAACATGTAACGACAATCGTCGGTATGAAGTGTAAAAACAATGTCTTCGGAAAAATTGTCTGTTAAAACTTTTTTCAAATTTTTTCCTTCATTATGTGCTTCCGAAACATTCATAAACCAAGGTAAAACCAAATCGCAGGCAATATGATATGACGAACCGTATTTTATTAATTTTAAATTATGAATATCAATCCAATTTTCAGTTCTGTTTTTTTCGAGCAAACTGCTAACTTCTTCAATTAATTTAAAATCAGCTTCGTCCATTAAATTTGATGTTGTTTCTTTCAAAATTTTTGCTCCTGTGTAAATAATTATTGAACCGAAAATTAAAGCAATTGCACTGTCTAACCATGCAATTTTAGTGAAATATAATAAAACCAAACCAACAACAAGTCCGATTGATGAATATGTGTCTGATTGTAAATGTTTTCCGCCTGAAACTAATGCAATTGAATTGTTTTTTCTGCCAACTTTTATGCTGTACCAACCAACAATATAGTTAAAAAATCCGGAAATGGCAACAATGTAAATACCTATGTCTAATTGTGTTAATTCTGCGCTTATGAAAAGTCTTTTTATTGCTTCAAAAATTATTATAATTCCGGCTAAAATAATAAGAAATCCTTCAAGAGAAGCCGATAAAAACTCGATTTTTCCGTGTCCGAAAGGGTGGTTTTTATCTTTTGGTTTTATTGAAATCCAAATTGCATAAAGGCTTATCAATCCGGTTGTTACATTAACAGTACTTTCAAGTGCGTCTGTTAAAATTCCTACCGAATTTGTAAGGAAATAAGCTGCAAGTTTTCCTGCAAAAATTAATATAGAAAAAGCCGCAATAACTTTTTGAACTTGAAATTTTAATCTTGCTTCGGGTTTTATAACTTCTTGAGCAGTTTCCATTTTTTGTTTTAGATTTTTTTTGGTTAAAATATTACCAATTTATCTTTTCTTTATTTAAAAAAGCCGATATTCCTTTTTTGCAATCGTCGGTTGAGCGTGCTTTTGCATTTTGTTTTGATGCGTATTTTAATGCTTTGTCTAACTCAAATCCTTGAACTTTTGCAATTAATTTTTTTGTTATTTTTAGTGATTCTCCCGAGGCATTTTTTATCAAATTATCTGCAAAATCTTTTACAGCTTTGGAAATATCTTTTTTTTCTATAATGAAATTAAATATTCCTAAATTTTTTGCTTCTTGTGCATCAATTATTTTGCCGGTCAAAAGTAATTCTTTTGCTTTTGATTCTCCAATTTTTCGTAATAAAAAAACACTTACAATTGCCGGAATGAATCCAATTGCCACTTCTGTGTACCCGTATTTTGTTTCGGGAACAGAAAAAGCAAAATCGCAAACTGTTGCAAGTCCTGCTCCGCCTGCAATTGCGTGACCTTCAACTTGTGCAATTACAATTTTATCGTGAGTATATATTTTATTGTAAAGAGTTGTAAGATTTCCGGAGTCTATCAAATTTTCTTCAAAAGTGTTATTTTGAAGTGTTTGAAGATATGCCAAATCGGCTCCGGCACAAAATGCTTCGCCTTTTGCTTTTAAAATTACAATTTTTATTTCTTTGTCTGTTTCTGCTTTATCGAAATATTCTTTTAGTTCTTCAACAATTTCCGAATTTAATGCATTTCTTTTTTCCGGTCTGTTTAATGTAATAAAAGCAATTCTTCCGTCTTTTTTGTAATTTACATAGTTCATTTTACAGTTGATTTTGAAAAATGCCGAAAATATAAAAATCTATAAAATTAATTATTAAAAATGTTATTTAATTATGGTTGTTCTCAGCGTATCTCTGCGAAAAACTTTGCGATTCTCTGCGGTAAAATAAGTTTAAACGCAGAGAATTGCAAAGAAAAACGCAAAGAACCGAAGAAAAAAAAATCTTAACTAAATGAAATTGAGTTATTTTAATAATTCTTATTTTTTTAGAAAGCCATTTTTTTAGGCATTTTATATTGATATTTTTTTTATTCAGAAACCAAAGTCATTTCTTTTATAAGATTTGTGGCACCCGCAAATTTGTCGATTATAAAAAGTGCATATCTTATGTCGAGAGTAATATTTCTGCACATTTCGGGGTCATACATAATATCGCTCATTGTTCCTTCCCAATTTCTGTCGAAATTAATTCCTATTAATTCGCCATTTGCGTTAATTACCGGACTTCCGGAGTTTCCGCCGGTTGTATGATTTGAAGCTGTGAAACATACGTGCATTTCGCCGTTTTCGGAGTAATTTCCGTAATCTTTTGCATTATAAAGTTCTTTAAGTTTTGCCGGAACTTTGTAATCATAAATATCCGGATTATCTTTCTTTATAACTCCCGCAAGTGTTGTATAATATTTATAATGAACACCGTCTCTGGGGTCGTAATCGTTAACTTGTCCGAAACCTACTCTTAATGTGAAGTTTGCATCGGGATAAAAAACTTTTTCGGCTTCAAATTCCATTTGTGCTTTCATGTAAATTCTGTCCAAACTGTCGAGTTTTGCGTCGTAAGCATCGGTAACAGGCGAAATGTCTGTAAGAAATTTATTTACAAAACTTTTATAAAATTTGTAAGAAGGTGTTGTTTTTATTGTGTCTGATGTTTCAAAAGTGTAGCTTTTTATAAAATTATTAAATTGTTCTTGATTTAAAAAGAATGAATTTTTGAAGTAATAATCTGTATATTTATCTAAAGCAATTTCTTCGCAAACATTAAAATATTTTAGCGGAAGCATAAAATTATAAAAGTCGGGCATAAATTTTATTCCGGCGTTTTGTCTGTACATTTCAATCATTTTTCGGAATATTTTTTTATCGGTTTCCATATTATAATCTTTAAAAAATTCGTCGGCATAAGCTTGAATATTATCAATATCGCTTTGTTTAAAATTTGCTTGTTTGCCCATTAAACCCGAAAGTCTGGCCGTAAATCTTACACTTTCGAGACGCCAAATTGCTTCATAAAAATATTCTTCGGCAATTCTGTATGGTTTTAAATTTTCATAAATTTCTTTATATTCAGGAAGAATATTTGAATATTCCTGTTTTTTTTCGGGAGTTTGGTTAAGCCAATTTGTAAATTCCGATTCAAATTGTTGTTTTTGTTCAACAGCTTTAAGTCTGTCAAGACCTTTACTTTCGCCAATCCATTTTTTCCATGAATTTGAAACTCCGGCGTATTTTGAAGAATATTTAATTCTTATTGCCGGATCTTTTTCCATATCGGCTCCCATAATATCAATTATATTTTGTCTTATTTCGATATTTTGCGGGTTTATTGTATTTTGAATCATGTCAACTGCATACGAAGGCAAATATTCGTTTGTTCTTCCCGGATATCCGAAAACCATTGTAAAATCACCTTTTTGAACGCCTTTTACAGAAATTGGAAAATATTTTTTTGGTTTGTATGGAATATTATTTTCCGAATATTCTGCGGGTTCGTTATTTTTATCTACATAAATTCTAAAAAGAGAAAAATCGCCTGTATGTCTGGGCCACATCCAATTGTCTGTATCGCCGCCGAATTTTCCTATTGATGATGGCGGAGCACCAACTAAACGAACATCTTTAAAAATTTCTTCTACAAAAAGAAAATGTTGATTTCCTTTAAAAAATGGTTTTACTTTTGCTGTGTATTTTGTGTCTTTTATAGCACTTTCAACAATTTGCTCATAATTTTTTTTAATTATTTCGTCTCTTTGTTTTTCGGTCATTTTATCTGTAACTCCTTTAAGTGCTTGGTCGGTAACGTCTTCCATTCTGATAAGAAAAGTAACGCTAAGTTTATCGTTTGGCAGTTCGTCGGATTTATCGTAAGCCCAAAAACCGTCGGTCAAATAATCGTGCTCCATGCTGCTGTGGTTTTGGATTTCATCGTAACCGCAATGATGATTTGTGATAAGAAGACCTTGGTCTGAAATTAGTTCACCTGTGCAACCGCCGCCAAAAATCATAACTGCATCTTTCATACTTGCTTGGTTTACGCTGTAAATGTCGTCGGCAGTGAGTTTAAAACCTGCTTTTTGCATGTCGGCAATATTGTATTTTTTTAACAATATGGGAATCCACATTCCTTCGTGTGCCTTTATTGTTCCGGAAAGCAATATTGTTATTGCAATTAAAATTGAGAATGATTTTTTTATCATGATTCTTTTCTTTGAGATTATTTTAAATTTCAAATATAATAAATTTCGGTTTAAGGACTAAATCTTATTTGAATATAAAATATCAAAAGGCTGTTTAAAAGGTAATTTTTGCTGTCATTTCGACCAAAGGGAGAAATCTAATATTCACAAATTAAATAAAAATAGATTTCTCCCTTTGGTCGAAATGACAACTTTTTCCGACTTTTTAGACAGCCTATATAAATAATTTATTAATGAATACTTTTTATTTTGAAGAATGATTATATAAAATGAGACAATTTTTCATAAATTTTTTGAACCGGAAGTCCCATCACATTGAAATATGAACCTTTTATTTTTTCTATTCCTATAATTCCAATCCATTCTTGAATTCCGTAGGCTCCGGCTTTATCAAAAGGTTTGTAATTTTCAATATAATAGTTTATTTCGTTGTCGCTTAACTTTCTGAAATATACTTTTGTAGAAACCGAAAACAGTATTTTTCTTTCTGAAGATTTTATGCAAACACCTGTTATTACTTCGTGTTTTTTGTCTGAAAGAATTTTAAGCATTTTTTTTGCTTCTTCTGCATTTTTGGGTTTGTTAAGAATTTTTCCTTTTAAGCAAACAATTGTATCGGCTGTAATTAGTAATGTTTCGGGTTTTAAAATATCGTTATAATGTTTTGCTTTTTCATCGGCAAGAAAAATTGCTGCATCTTTTCCTTTTCGTTTTCCCGGATTTTCATTAATGTTTTCTTTAACAAAAACTTCAAATTCAAAACCGGCATCACTTAGCAAACTTGCTCTTCTTGGCGATTTTGATGCTAATATTATTTTTTTATTTTTTAAGTTTTCTAATATCATGTTTTGCTTTTAGAAACTGTAATTGTAAAAAATAACTAATGAATATAAAATCCCGGCAAGCATTATTATTTTAGAAATTTTGCTTGCCGTTTTCCAATCGTTTTTTGTTTCGGATTTATAAATTTTATATATTAAAAAGATATTTGGGATTATTAGAAATAATGAAGTGTAAATTAATGATATAAAATCTTTTTCTAAACAAATTCCGTTTTCGTATTTAATACAAAATATATATTTTAAAAACAAGAAAATTATTAAGGAAAGTGTTACAACTGAAAGACTTATTGTAGAAATTTTTGATATTTTAACACCGGCTACAATTGGAAGTGTTCTTCTGCCAAATGCGTTATCGCCTTCGTAATCTTCAACATCTTTTATTATTTCGCGTGTTAATGTTGTTATGAAAGCAAACAGCGAAAATCCTAATATCCAGAAGAATAAGTAATAAAAATTTTTATTTATGCTTAATAAATGTTCGGCATATTTAACATTCAAAGGCGGAATTTCATAAAGAACTGTCATTAAAGGAACTAATGCCGTTAAAATTGCAACAATTATGTTTCCCACAAGGAATTGTCTTTTATAAGAAGTTGAATAAAACCAAAGCAAACCTGTTATTATTATGTATATATAAACAAGTTTCCAAAGATGAATTTGGTATGAAATATAAAAGCCTAAAATTATTCCGATAACATTTAGAATAATATGCAAATTCATTGCAATTCTTCTGTTTATATGTTTTCCTACAATAACAGATTCGGGTTTGTTCAGTAAATCTGTTGTTGTATCAAAATAGTCGTTAATTACATATCCGGCAGCTGCCAAAAATACTGTTGAAATTACCAACAAAAAGAAATTAAAATCTGAAAATTGACTCATGTAACCTTCAGATTTCAGCATCGGAATAATAACTGCATAACGCATCAGATACTGAGTAATAATTATTATCAGTAAGTTTTTTGCTCTAATAAGCTGTAAATAATTTGATATCATAATTGTGAAATATTTTTCCAAATATACTATAAAATTTTTAACGAAATAATAGAATCTCCTATTTGTATTTTATGAATTGTTTCCATTCCTTCAACAACATTTCCGATAATTGTGTATCTGCCGTTTAAATGCGGAGTAGGCGAGTGTGTTACAAACCATTGGCTCGATTCTGTATCTTTTCCCGCAGAAGCCAATCCTATACTTCCTTCGGAATATTCTGCCGGCCAAAATTCCGAACGAATTGAAAATCCCGGACTTCCCCAGCCGTCGCCACGCGGACAACCGTCTTGAATTACAAAATCGGCAACAACTCTGTGAATTTTCTTTCCTTCATAAAAACCCGATTTTACAAGTTCCAAGAATGTTCCGACCGAAACAGGTGTTTCATTTACATTAAGTTGCATTACAAAAGTTCCTGCATTTGTTATAAATTCCACTTTTTGATTTGGCGGAATACATTTAATAAATTCAAAATCGGGAGTTTTAAATTCCGTTTCGGGCATAACAAAACTCGGGTCTTTTCCGTTTAAATATTCATTTGTTTTCACAAGTTCCAAATATGCTTCAATATCTCGCGGTAAAATGCACTTGTTCATGGCTTGTTTCACAAAATATGTATTTTCGTATAATTCTCTGTAATTAAAATTTTCGTCTCTTATTGTTGATGCCGCAACACTCATCATTGCTATATCTCCGGAAAGAATTGCTTTTTTGAAAAATTCGGCAAATTCTGCTTCAATTTTTGTGTTTTTTGATTTATTTTTTTTTGAATAAACATTGAAATTTGGCGAATATCTCATTTCGGAAATTGCTGAAACAGAAGCTGTTGAAAGTATTTCTTGCTCCGTTTCAAAAGCTGTTGTTTTAAGATATTCAAAATTATTAAAATCAAAAGCCAAAGCTTCCAATAAAGCCGATTTTTCATAGATATTTCCTGTTGCTTCAAATCCCGATTTAATTTCGTCGCTGATTTTGGTTTTGTCTTTGGCATATTTTAAACTTGCTGTCAGCATTTTTGTTCTTATATTCCAAAGTGTAATGTTTTTGGCTGTTTCAAAATATAAATCGGCTTTTTCTTCTTTTCCTTTTTCAATAAAAAATTCTGCTGCAGCAATTGCAACGCTTATATTTTTATCGCTAAGAAGTTTTAGCATATTTTTTTCGTTTTCGAAATAATCGAATGCTTTTATTGCTTTTATAGCGTTTATTCTCAGCCGATAATCGTTTTCGGGTTTTGAAATAATTGAATTTAAAAACTCAAAAACTTCGGGCTTTTGAATTCCTGCAAATGTTTTAAGAATATTCGATTTTGCAAAAACTGAATTTAGTTTGTTATATATTTTTTCCAAATCTTCGGAATAATTTTCGTAATTCTGTTTCGACCTAAATAAATAATAAGTGCACCAATATTTTATTTCTTCGTTAATTTTTTCGTTTAAAATTATATTAAAAACTTCGTCTCTAATATTTTCATCAACAATTCCGCGTTCTGCAAGTATTGCAATTGCTTGAATTTTTCCTGTTAAGAGTTCATCTTTTTCATCGTTTTTTATTGATTTTATAATAAAATTCAAAGTTTCTGTTCCGCCTGTTTTTCCTAATGATTTTAGAATTTCAATTTTTACATTATTTTCTTTTTCTGATAAAAAGGCTTTTGCCAATGTTTTTTCCGATTCCAAGCATTTTGTTTGTCCCAAACTAAAAGCCGTTGCAATTCTAACTTTTTCTTTTTCGTGCGAAAAATATTCCGAAAGCAAAGTAACAACCAACGTGTCTTGAATTGAGCCGAATGCCAAAATTGCTCTTTCCAAGTAAATAGGATTTTTTATATATTCGGTTTGAATTTTTTCTATTAATTGTTTTGAATCTCTATTGTATTGAAGTTTTGCAATTTCCTCGAATGATTTGTCGGTAAATATGTTTCCGTCTGCATAGTTTTGAAATTTATCGTTTTTATCTTCACTGTTTTTACAATTAAAAGATATTGTGATAATTAAAATTGTCAGGATAAAAATTGATTTTTGGGTCATGATTTTAAATTTTTTATAAAATTAAGAATAATCAAGTTTTATTCGATATTTTTTCAAAAAAAATTACAAATTTGTGCTGTTATTATAAAATTTTTAAAATGATAAGAAAGATATTTTTCACAGCATTGTTCACACTGATTTTGGTATCGGTTTTCGGACAAAATAAATATAAGGTTTTTTTTACAGATAAAAAAAATGTTTCTTTTTCGCCTTACGAATATTTTGATTCTAAAGCAATTGAACGTCGCCTAAAATCCGGAATTTCTCTTTATGACGAAACAGATTTTCCGCTAAATTCCGATTATGTTTTTGCCGTAAAACAGATTGCAAATCAAGTTACTACAGAAATTCGCTGGTTTAATATGGTTTTTGTTGAAGCCGATGAAAATCAAATTTCGGAAATTCAAAAACTAAGTTTTGTTAAAAGTGTTGAACCTGTTGAAATGCAAATAGTTTTGTCTGAATTTGTTTACGACACAACTCTTTTAGAAGATGAAAATCTTCTTTTAAAACGTCAATTGGAAGTTATGAACGGTAATTGGTTTTCTGCAAATAATTTCGACGGAACAGGAATCAGAATTGCAGTTTTCGACGGCGGTTTTCCTAATGTTGACGTTTTGCCGGTTTTTGAACATATTAGAAAAAGAAACGGTATTTTGAAAACTTACGATTTCACAAAAAAGAAAGAATTTGTTTATTCGTTTAATGCTCACGGAACAATGGTTTTGTCGTGCATTGCCGGAATTTCGGGCGATAAAAAAATTGGTTTGGCAACAGGCGCCGAATTCCTGTTGGCACGAACAGAAGTAATCAGAGAACCGTTTTCGGAAGAAGAAAATTGGCTTGCCGCTGTTGAATGGGCCGATAAAAACGGTGCAGATATTATTAGCAGTTCGCTCGGATATACAAAAGACAGATATTTTCCTGATGACATGAACGGACAAAAAAGTTTGGTTTCGCGTGCTGCAACTTTAGCTGCTCGTAAAGGAATTTTAGTTATTAACGCAATGGGAAACGAAGGCGATTCAAAATGGAAAGTTCTTGGCGCACCTGCCGATGCCGACAGTATTTTAAGTATCGGCGGAATTGATCCCGAAACAAATTATCATCAAAGTTTTAGTTCTTTCGGACCAACTTCCGATTTTAGAATGAAACCCAATGTTAGCGCATTTTCCACAGCAATAGTTGCCGGGAAAGATAAACTGAAAACAGCTCAAGGAACTTCATTTTCAACACCGTTAGTTAGCGGTTTTGCTGCTTGTGCTTGGCAAACAAATATTAATTTAACAAACATGCAATTGCTCAACGAAATTCAAAAATCGGGTAATTTATATCCATATTTCGATTATGCTCACGGATACGGAATTCCGCAAGCCGATTATTTTTCGGAGTTTCAAATGGTTGAAGAATTTGTTGAATATATTATTTTTGAAAAGTCCGATTCTGTTATAAATATTAAAATTAATGAAAAATATATTGATAATGAAGAAAATGCAGAAAATTATCTTTATTATAAAATATCAGAAAAAAGCGGAAGAATTATTAAATATTTCTTGATTAAAGTTGAAAACAGTGATGCGGCGACAATTGATATCAATGAATATAAAGGTAAAAAATTGGAAGCTTTTTATAAAGGAGAATATTATTTTATTGAAATATAGGATTGGCTAATTTTCAAACTTTTGGATAGTTAAATATTAGAAAAGCATTGCTTTTTTTTGAACGGGAACATTAAAATTCCTAAAGAAAAAAAACACTTCATCCATAATTATTCATCACCTGTATATTTATCCTTTAATTTTATCCGGATTTTGTCTTGTATCAAAGATATCGGTAATATACACAATTTCTGCTTCAAATCTATAAATAATTTTGTAATTATCGGCAACTATCCTTCGGTGTGATAGGTTTAACTCGGCTAAGTCTTCTTCAATCTGAAACATTAAAGGATTTTTTGCTAAATATTTTATTTCAGATAATATTTTAACATTTATTTGTTTTGCTGTTTCTATACTAACTCTGTTTTTATAATAATTATAAATTGATTTTAATTGCATTTTAGCATAATCCGTGATAAAAACTTTTTTTACCATTTTTCTATTTCATTTTCCAAATCTTGAATTAAAGTAATTTCATTATTTTTTATATTTTCTTCTGAAATTAAAGCGTTTTCAATAATTTGTTCTTTTGAAATAAAATTTTCTTCAATTTTTATTTTTTTTGAAGGGAATAAAGCTAAAAAATTTTTAACCTCTTCGTAGATATTTTCTTCTATATGCAATGTTAACGTTTTCATCATTTTTTTTACGAAAATACAAATTATTTTTAAATTCATAAAAAAAATAAGGAAACTTTTGCCATAAGCTGTGCAAATTAATAATACTAAAACTTATGGCATTCTGATTTGAAACAATCATGCAGTTCAAAAACTATCTTTTAAAAAAAAATTTACTTATAAAATCATTGTTGTCCGATTAAAAAATAGAACACAGATAACGCTGATAATTATGATTTTT
>DZBS01000061.1 GCA_022729995.1 Draconibacterium orientale
AGGTTTTTCACAAAACATCGTCTTCTTTTGTGTTGAATATTATCGTAATTTTTCCAATTTGAAATAACATTGTGATTTGTTTCAAAAATACCCGTTGTTTCCATAAATCGAATATTTTCTTTTAGCATTTGATTTTGAATTTCGGCAAACAAAATTACTGCTGCTCCGGAATTTTGATATTCAGGCAAAACACCGGTTAAAAACATATCAATAACTTTAGGCTTTTTAAGTGCTTTCATAATGTGAAAAATGCCAAAAGGAATTAATTTGCCTTTTGCTTTTTGCATGGCTTCAGAGAGCGAGGGCATTCCAATAACAAACGCAACAAGTTTATCGTCCTTTTTCACCATATAAGTAAAGCGAGGAACAAGTATTGTAAGATATTTTGCGGCATAAAGTTTTATCAAATCTTCATCGAAAGGTGCAGTATATGGCAAATCGGCAAAAGCATTGTTTAATATTTTGAAAATAGTTTCGGAATATTTTGCCATTTCTTTCTTTTCGGTAAATTTAACTACTTCAAAACCATATCGTTTTTGAACAAGTTGCGAACCTCGCATTGCTTTAGTAACAGCTTGTTGCCCGAGTGTTAATCTAAATTCAAGCCAATCATTTTCTTTTTGATATTGAAGACTTTCAATATGTTTATATAAATATTCATGATGATAAACCGATGCGATTGATTGAATATGATCAAATCCGTCAATCAACATTCCCTGTGTGTCGATATTTGTGAAACCCAGCGGACCGTGAATTTTTTCCATTCCGCGTTCTCTGCCAAAATTTTCGACAGTTTCGAGCAATGCTTTCGCAACTTCAATGTCGTCGATAAACTCAATTCGTGAAAAACGAACATATTTTTCACCGGTTTTTTCGTTGTATTTTTCATTGATAATTGCTCCTACTCTACCGACAATTTTTCCGTTTTTATAAGCCAAAAAGAATTTTGCTTTACAAAATTTGAATGCAGGATTTTTCTCGGGAATAAGTGCATTTATTTCGTCAAACTTCATTGGCGGAACCCAAAATTTATTCTTTTTATATAATTTAAATTGAAAATCAACAAATTCCAGAATCTGTTTGTAAGTATTTACTTCAACAATTTGAACCGACATTTTTCAAAAATTAAAATTAAATCAATGTATTCTTAAATTTTTCAGCAGCAATTTCATATTCTGATTTGAAATTATTAACAATTTCTTTTACAGGAAGAATATCATTAATAAATTCAACCGATTTACCTGCAATCCAAAGATTTTTGTAATTTCCGGGTTTTACTGATTTTTCGAGTTTTTTCATTCCGCGAACTTGAACAAGCATTTTAAAATACTTTTTTGTTCTTCCGTTTTTCGAAAGTTTTTTCTCAAGCCAACTTTGTTCGTAACCAATTTTCTTGGCATATTCGGTATTTATAACAGTGCTCGGAGTTCCGGAAATACGAGTTGTCATAACAATATCGTCCATTTTTGCAGTAACAATTGCATTTTTATAATCGAAAGAAACCGGAGCTTCCGTTGATGCAATAAATCGTGTTCCGACAGAAACGCCCGATGCACCGAGAATTTGAGCCGATAAAATTCCGTCGCCTGTGCTAATTCCTCCTGCAGCAATAATTGTAATATCCGGAAATTTTTTCCTTAAAGCCGGAACTAATAATTGAAGCGGATTTGGTCCGGCATGTCCGCCTGCGCCTTGACCAACAGCAATAATTCCGTCGGCTCCCATGTCGGCAACTTTTTGTGCATGTTCAAGATTTGTAACATCGCAATAAACTTTTGCGCCATATTCGTGAGCTTTTTCAATTACTTCTTTCGGACTTCCAAGCGACGTTATGTAAAACGGAACTTTATTGTCAACGCAAATTTGCAAGTGTTTTGCAAAATAAGGATTAGATTTTTGAGTAATTAGATTAACTCCGTAAGTGCCCGAATTTGGGTTATTTGCGACAAACGTATTAAGTTCTTTTAAAACAGAATCCAGCTTTGCCGAATCTCTGAAATTTAAAGTAGGGAAAGTACCGATTATTTTACTTTCGATGGCAGCTTTAATCATGTTTACGTCGGAAACGAGAAACATTGGAGCCATAATTATCGGAATTTCAATATTGAAATCGGAATTGAATTTGGAATTAATCATGTATGAATATCTTTTTGGCAAATATAAAAATTAAACACAAATTATTCAAAAGGAGATTTAAAAATAGAACAAAATGATTTATCAGGATTTTATTTGATTAAAAAAGCTTTATTATTGAAATTGTAAAACCCCAAAACCGGAAATAAAGAGAGTTTTATTGAAAAAATCTCAAATCTTAAAAAAAAAATTGCCACGAATGCACGAATATATTGACAAATAAACGCTTAGCACTTTTGAAGTGCTTAGCGTTTTCACATTGTCTAAAGTCTAAAGTCTTTTGTATAATGTCTCATTAAAAGGTAAATGTATAACTTATCGAAGGCATTATCGGGAAAAAACTCATCGACAATAATTTTGTATCGGAATAAACTGTATTTCCGTTTACAATACTGTATTCTTGACCGTAATAATAATAATTTGAATTTAATCTGTTGTATACGTTGTAAATACTCAAATTCAGAATTGCAATGCCGTGTTTTTTCTGTTTTGTTCTGTTAAGACTCAAATCTAATCTGTGATAAGATTTCATTCTGAATGAATTTTTTGGAGTATATAGCTCGGCATCAACAAAATCTATAATTCCGTTTTCAATATCTTCGGGTGCATTGTAGATATTTGTAGCAAGTGTCATGGGTAATCCGCTTGCAAAAGTCCATGAAGCCGAAAATGAATATTTTTTGCTTGCTTTATAAATTGCGGTAATTATAAAATTATGCGGTTTATCGTATTTATACACAAATTTTTCACCAAAGTTTTGTTCTTCAAACTGCCTAAAAGTTCTTGAATATGTGTAACTTATCCAACTGTCGATCTTTTTTGAATTATATTTCATCAACAATTCAAATCCATAAGAATATCCGGTTCCGTTTTTATCAATTATTTTTTTCCAGTCGTTTAAACCGTTAATTGTGCTGACTCCTTCTTTGTAATCTATTAAATTCTTGAAAGTTTTATAATAAATAACCGAAGAAATATCAATTTTCATAATTTTTAATTTATCGAATCCGAGAGTGTATTGTGTTGAATTTTCGGGAATAACATCTTTATAAGAAGGAACCCAAAAATCTGTGGGCATTAAAACTCCGGAGCCTGATAATAAATGAATGTATTGATTCATATTGGAATAAGTTGCATTTATTTCAATTTTGTTTAACAGAACCGAAAAAATAAATCGCGGTTCTATTCCGTAAAATGTTGAATCTGTTCCTATAAAATTTGAAAATCTTAAACCTGCATCAATTTGCAAAATTTTTAGAAATTTAATTTTTGATTGAACAAAAATCGCTTGTTCATAAGCCGTTGAATTGAAATTATTGTATGTTCTATTGTCGGTAACTGTGTCGGAAATCTCTGAATAATATGAACTTGTTCCGGGTTTAAAATCATGATAAATTCCTTCGTAACCTGTTTGCAGAAAAATGTTTTCGTTTACAAAAAAATCAGTATTAATTTTCAAATTTATATCGTTAATTTCGCATTTTGTTTCTTTAGATGTTTTTACCATATTGTCTTCGTAACCGTCGTATTGCGAATAGTGATAATCGGAATTTGAAACAAGAGTTCTTAAAAATACTTTCTTGCTTAATTCTTTATAGAATCTTAACGAATAGGCATAATTTCCCCAATTTAATTTATTTTTTCCTTCAAAAGTTTCATCTTTATAAACAAATTTAATATTATCGTTTCCTGCATAATAACAGAAATCTAAGTTTGTTTTCGGATTAATTTTATAGTTTAGTTTAATATTTACATCATAAAAAGTATACCCGAAACCGTAATTGTCGAACAAAAGTTTTGACAACGGAATTGTTATCAAATCATACATAAACCTGCGACCCGAAACAGAAAATGTTAGTTTGTCTTTGATTACAGGTCCTTGCAAAAATAGTTTTGCCGATAACATTCCGAGAGATGCCGAACCTGAATAATTATCGGAATTTCCGTCAATAGTTTTAATATCAATAACCGAAGATAATCTTCCGCCGTAATATGCGGGAAAACCGCCTTTTATTAGAGTTACATCTTTTACAATATCCGGATTAAAAACCGACACAAAACCGCCCAAATGATTTATGTAATACAGCGGAACATTGTCCAATAAAATAAGATTTTGGTCCGGACTTCCGCCTCTAACCAAAATATCGCTGCTTCCTTCTCGTCCTTGCTGAACTCCGGGAGTTAACTGCAAAATTTTTATTAAATCGGATTCGCCTCCCAATGTCGGAAGTAATTTAATTTGCTGCGAATTTATAGAAATTTTATTTCCGGTATTTTGTTTTAAATCCGAAAAAATAGTAACTTCTTCAATTGTATTATTAGGTGTTAACAAAATATTTATGCTTGTTTCATTTTGTGTAACAAATTTTAAGATTTGAGTTTGGTAACCGATATATGAAATTTGAAGATTTATATTTTCATTTTTGTTGAAAGAAATATTAAAAAATCCTTTTTCGTTTGAAGAAACAGTTTTTTTTCCGCCGTGTTGAAAAATCAAACATCCTACAACGGGTTGCTTAGTGTTAAAATCCGACACATAACCGCTTATGCTAATTTGTTGTGAATATAATTTTATAGCTGAAATATTAAATGCTATAAAAAAAACTATGAAGAATATTATATTTTTCACTTTTTAAATTTGTTAGTTATAGATTTTGTAATACTTGAAATATTCATCTCCAATCCTACGGAAAAACCTTGATAGCTTGTTTTTTGCACATAATCTGCTGTTGAATGAAGTGTAGGATAATCGGGCAATACATCTAATTTTCCTTCCGAAATATTATTCTTCGACAAACGAATTATATAATTTAATTTTAAGGAAAGAAATTTATTGAAATGATAAATTAATGAAGGTTTCAATAAGAAATCAATACGTGTTTTGTTCAGAGTTGTCAATTGATTAAATACATTATAACTTGTGTCGGACAATCCCCGGTATCCTTTCATAACATGTTGATCAATGTAATTATTTGAAAATATTACATTTGGAGAAAAACTTAAAGATAGTTTTTTAATAAATTTAATTTAAAACTTGGACCGAAGGAAATATATAAATCGCTGTTAATCATAGTTGACTTAAACGGTGCCGGATATATACCGGATATATACCGTATATATAACTTACAGGAACTTCAACTGAAATTTTTGACGGAATATTTTGATATGAAAGTCCTACTTCCACACCAATATTTTTAGTAAAAAAAACTGAAACATCGCCTCCGAATCCGAGACCCGGAAAACTTTCTGAAGAATAATAATTTATTCCCGAAATATTTGTAAACTCAGGTTCTGATTTGATAACATTTCCGTATAAGTTCAACAAAATTTGAACTTTTGTGCTGTCGGATGATTGAACATTTTGCCCGAAAACTATTATCGAAAGCAAAATAAAAATATATTTTTTCATGTGTTTATTTTTAGTGTTTTTTATAAGGAGAAGTATAAGAAACAGAATCAGTATAAGTGCTAAAACCTGCAAAAATTCCGTAACCGTTTTTTACGTTTGAGTATAACTGAACAGGATTTGCAACACCATACCAAAAATCGCTATATTGATTGTCAAGGTGTTTCATTAATGATTTTTTATAGAGATAATAATTTTTGCTTACTGTTCTAAATTCTATTTTAAGAATGTGATCGATTAAAACACTTTCTGCATTTATAAAATATGAACCGTAATAGAATTTTAATTTTTGATTGGCAGATTGAAAATACTTATCGGAGAAAATATCTGTGGAATATATACCATTAATCGGATAATCTTCATTAAGAAAAATCCGGTCAACTGAACTTAAATACATTTTAGTATATTTCATGTAATATTCTTCAGTAGACCATGGCGAGAAAAACGTGGAATCTGTATATTTGATTTCTGCATTAATTTCATAATAATTTTCCACATTAGGATTATCATTTATTGTAAGTTCTATTTCATAAAATCTCCTTCCTTCGTCATCATATACGAAATTTCCTGTAAAACCCATGTTTGAAACAGCAATATTTTCCGGGACAATGTCTTCAGCAGAAACTGTTTCATTATTATAATTTGTTTCAACTTTGTATTTTTTACCTTGCTCAACATTTACAATGCTTGAAGTATATATTCCTTCGCCTGTATTTTGTAGAGTTTCTAATAAAATATTATTCTGGTCATATAAATTTACATCGGCATCGTTTATAAAATATTTCAGAGTATCAAGTATGTTTCTTGTTTTACTGAGATATACTTTAAAAGTGCTGTCGGCAATAGAATAGCTGCTTATTACCAATTTGTCTTCTGTTTTAAAATCGCTAATATCTACTTCTTTTACACAAGAATAAATCAAAGAAATTGATAATATTATAAGAAAGATTTTTTTCATAAGTTTATAAGATTAGGCTTTAAAGTATGGTGCATTCAAGTAATAAATGCAATCCCAACTATAAAAAATATTGCGAGAATTAATGTGATTTTTTTCTTCATTTTTTCTTAATTTTGTAATTAATAAATTGTTTAAATTTTCCTTATCCCGAAAAGTTTCGTAGCTCAGTAAGGATAAGGTTTTTGTTTTGTATAGAAAAACAAAAAATCGAACTCCCTGCAAAGTATATTTTATATATTCTTTGCGTCTATAATTTCTTACATAGGCGTAGTTTTATGTGTTCTCAATAAGTATGGGTAGTTTTTCAGTCCAAAAATTCTCAAAAATATTTTCGGGATAATCGAAATTTAATAACTCGGGAATGCTTGTATCCAATCCTTTAGCTAATACAATGAGTGATGAGAATTTAAAATCGTATTCGCCTTTTTCGGTTCGGTAGATTTTTTTTGTGTTTGAATTACATCTTTTTGCAAGTTCTTCTTGCGTAAGGCCTTTCTCAGTTCTAAGCGTTTTTATATGTACTCCGAATTTATTGAGAAATTGGTTTTTAACTTTCTCGTTTACAGTTTTAGACATTTTGTTTTTTTTGGTATTGCAAATATATAGATAAGTTTATTTAATCGCAATGGACATAAATGTCCGGTTTGCTATAACAAGAAATTCTCTTTGGGCACTTTTTTGTAATTTTGGAACTAACATATTTTTTGTCTTCAAATCCTGTTTCCGGTAATTCTATATAATATTTTTCCAAAAAAAATATTAACTATTTCTTATTTCTTTTCAAAACCTAAAATTTTAAATAAATAATTTACAGTTGTTTATAGTTTTTATGGAATTGAAATGAATTTTTATGATATTATTTAAGCAAAAAACTATTTATGTGAAGAAATTGTTGAAAAATATTGAATAAGAAAATTTAATACCCGTTTGTATAATAAACCTACTATTTTTTGTGATATAAAACATTTTAAAATACTGTTACTAAAATCTTAAAATTATAACTGAAAGAAGGTATATTATGAGAAGCTTGAATTTATTTATATCATTAAAAGAAAACGTTTTATGAAATTTTATAAAAAAAACCGGCTAATAAAATCTTATCAGCCGGTTTTTTATATTTAAATTGAAATATTTTTATTCTCTCATGTCAACAACTTCAACATTTTTCGGATATTTTGTTTTATCGAAAACGAAAAGAGCATCGTTAATTTTTACATCGGTTTTAAAAGATTTAACATCAATCATATAATCTATTCCGTTTTTGCCGAATGTTTTAATAGAAACTATTTGACCTTTTTTGTTATCTACAAAAAGTCTAATTCTTGAATATGATTTTTTTGAAGGATCTTCGGGAAATAAATCTATTACTGCTAAATTAACATTATTCACTTTATTATCACCAATATATGAATATTTAAATCCTTTTTCATAAATGGTAAAAAGTTTTGCCGGATTAAATAATGATTCTTCATCGTCGGAAGGTGCGGTAATGTCAATTTCTTCGGCATCTTTAATGTATGACCAAACAGTTTTTCCGTCGGAAAAAATTTCTGTTCCGGGAATTATTAATTTATATTTTATTCCTTTCAAAAAAGCATAACCGATATTTGTTTGTTTCACTTTTTCTTGTTTGTTTTCAATTGTGTATTCAAACTTAATTTGAATTGCAGTGTAACTTTTAGTGGTTTTTGAAACATTGTCGAGAATTTTTTTCGCGGTAGGATCTTGTGTAAGTACGTTTTGCGCAAAAACAGTGTAATTAATCATTAAACTAATTGCGAGAAATAATACAGTTATTTTTTTCATTTTCCTTAATTTTGTTTGATATTCCTAATTATTCGTTTTATTTAAATCTATTTAAACAAAAAACATACCTAAGAAAAAAAACGGAATACTTTACATTATATTGTTATATATTTTTAACTAAAATTCAGAACTCATTGTAACAAAAAATTCTTCGTTATCGCGAGTTTTCAACAATTTATCTTTAATAAATTCCATTGCTTCAACGGGTTTCATATCATTTAAGTAATTTCTTAAAATCCATGTTTTATTAAGCACTTCTTTTGAATAAAGTAATTCTTCTCTGCGAGTTCCGGAAGCGTTAACATTAACAGCGGGATAAATTCTTTTGTTAGAAAGATTTCTGTCTAGTTGAAGTTCCATATTACCTGTTCCTTTAAATTCTTCGAAAATTACTTCGTCCATTTTAGAACCGGTTTCAATTAATGCAGTTGCTATAATAGTAAGCGAACCGCCGTTTTCGATATTTCTGGCAGCACCAAAAAATCTTTTTGGTTTATGAAGAGCATTTGCCTCAACACCGCCGGAAAGAACTTTTCCGGAAGCAGGCGAAACGGTATTGTATGCTCTTGCCATACGTGTAAGCGAATCGAGTAAAATTACAACGTCATGACCGCATTCTACAAGTCTTTTAGCTTTTTTAAGAACCATCTGCGAAACTTTAACGTGGTTTTCGGCCGGTTCGTCGAATGTTGATGCAACAACTTCGGCATTTACGCTTCTTTCCATATCGGTAACTTCTTCCGGACGTTCGTCAACAAGAAGGATTATCATATAAACTTCGGGATGATTTGCTGCTATTGCGTTTGCAATTTCTTTCAAAAGAACAGTTTTACCTGTTTTTGGTTGTGCAACAATAAGTCCGCGTTGACCTTTTCCTATTGGCGAAAACAAATCTATAACACGTGTTGAAAGTGTTGCAGCTTTTCCGGTGATATTGAATTTTTCTTCCGGAAAAAGCGGTGTTAAATGTTCAAAAGGAATTCTGTCTCTTATAGTTTCCGGACTTCTTCCGTTAATTTGTTCAACTTTAATAAGCGGAAAATATTTTTCGCTTTCTTTTGGCGGGCGAACTTGACCCGTAACTGTGTCGCCGGTTTTTAGTCCGAAAAGTTTTATTTGCGATTGAGAAACATAAATATCGTCGGGAGAATTAAAATAATTATAATCCGATGAACGAAGAAATCCGTAACCGTCGGGCATAACTTCCAAAACTCCGCTGCTGTTAATAACCGGGTCGAATTCATACAAAGGGTCGAAAATAATTTTCTTATTGTCGTCATTTATTGCAGAATTTTTTTCGGCGTTATTACCCGATAAATTTTCTCTGTTTTGTGCTGTTCTTATTGATGTGTTAACTCTTGTTGAAGTATTTGTTTCACGAATTTGCGTTGTAATTACCTCTGCTTCTTTCTCAACACTTTTTTCTATAACTGGTTTGTTAATTTCGTTATCGTGCTTTTGAAAAGGATTTGTTCTTTTGGAGTTATCGTTATTTGTTGAGTGAAAATCTCGTTTTTTACGGAAAGGTTTTTTGTCTGAAGGTTGTCTGTCGGTTCTAATTCCGGGTATTTCGGTTTTCTGAACTTTTTCCGGTTTCGATTCGGCTATTTCAACAATGGGTTCTACTTTTTCTATTACATCAGATAAAACTGGTTTTTCCTCGGCTACAACGATTTTTTCGACACTTTCTTCCGATTTAATTTCTTCGGGTTTTTTTTCTGTTTTTTTAACCGGTCGTGAAGGTCTTCTTTTTTGTTCGGAAGAAGTTTTTGTGGAAGAAGAAGATTCTTTTGCTTTTACTTCGGCAGATTTGTCGAGAATTGCATAAATGAGGTCTTGTTTTACTAATTTTTCAATTTTTTTTATGCCTAAATCTTTGGCAATTTCTTTTAAATCAATGACTACTTTTTGATCAAGTTCTTGAAAGGTATACATAAATTATTTTTTGGTATATATTTTTATCGTTGTTATTACAGATAAACTGACAATTGTTTCAAATTTACAATATTTGATTTTATAGTTTTTTTGGAAATTTATTCGAAAATTGACTCTGTGGAGTTATTCTGAATTCTGAAATTTTACGCAATATTAACTAATATGTTTTGATTGTCAAAATTATTTGTTGTTTTTTTGTAATTCATAAAATAAAGTAATGTGTTAAGATTTCCGATTCAATATAATCAACCGCTATTTCGACCGCCTTCTGAGGCATATTCACTTATATTTCAGACAACTTTGGGCTGTTCATATAATAAATGTTTTTTTTGTGAAATGTACACATCTAAACAATTCAATATTAAAAGTTTTGAAGAAATTTCCAACGAAATTTTGCAAGTTTCAGAATTCGACAATACATTTAATAAAATCTTTTTGGCCGACGGAGATTCTTTTGTTCTTTCAACTTCAAAGTTAATAAAAATATTGGAATTAATAAACGAAAAATTTCCAAAAGTGCGAAGAATTTCAAGTTATGCAAAACCAAAAGATTTGGCTTCAAAAAGTGTTTCGGAATTGAAGGAAATAAAAAATGCCGGACTTAAATTGGTTTACGTTGGAATAGAATCGGGAAGCGATAATGTTTTGAAAATGATTAACAAAGGTGAAACTTTTGATTCTACCGTTAAAGGACTTTTAAAAGCCAAAGAAGCCGGAATTCAAAGTTCTGTAATGATTCTTAACGGTTTGGGCGGAAAAAAATATACGGCTGAACATGCAATAAAATCGGCAGAACTGTTAAATATTGTTCAGCCGGAATTTGCATCTACATTGGTTTTAAGTTTTCCTTTTGGCGAAGAGCATTTTAAAAACAGATGCAATTGCGATTTTGAAAGTCTTTCAACATTTGAACTTTTATGGGAACTAAAATATTTTATTGAAAACACCAATCTGCAAAGCACCGTTTTCCGCAGCGACCACGCATCGAACTATTTAGTTTTAAAAGGAATTTTAGGAAGAGATAAAGAAAAACTTATTACGGAAATTGATTTTGCACTTAAAAATCCGGATTCGGCAAATTTGCGAGAAGAATATATGAGAGGATTGTAAAAAAGAAAGTTTGCAATATTCAGTCGGCAGTAGGCAATTTTAAGATTTATTTCTGTTAAATCATAATTTTTACCACACAGAATACATAGAACACAAAGAAATGAGTAATTCAAAATTATAACTCATTGTTTAATATTGAAATAGGAAAAAAACTTGTAAAAGTTCTTTGTATACCTGAAACTTTTGCATAAATTTGCATAAGTTTAATGTATACTTAAATAAATTACAATGCAAGACAGAACTTTATATTATAATAAGATTGCACCTTTTATAGGAAAAAACGTAATAAAAGTAATTACAGGTCAACGTCGTGTAGGTAAAAGCTATTTTTTAAAAATAATTGCAAAAGAAATTGAGAAAAAATCAGAAGATACTCAAATTATATTCATCAATAAAGAGGATTTTGAATTTGATAATATAAGGAAATATTCAGATTTGATTAACTATGTTGAAGAAAGAGTTCAGAAACAAAAAATTGCGATATTCATTGATGAAGTGCAAGAAATTGAGAGTTTTGAAAAAGCATTACGACATTTTTTAACAAAGGAAAAATATGATATTTACTGTACGGGAAGTAATGCAGGACTATTATCGGGAGAAATAGCAACTCTATTGAGCGGAAGAAGCATTGAAACAGAAATATATAGCCTTAGCTATCCGGAATTTTTAGAATTCCATAAACTAAACAATACGGAAGAAAACTTTGAAAAATATATTATTTTTGGAGGAATGCCAAACCTAATTCACTTTGAACTAAAGGAAGAAATTGTTTTTGACTATTTGAGAAATTTATATAATACAATAATTGTAAAAGATGTAATTGCAAGACATTCAATAAGAAACGTTTCATTCCTAAGAAATTTATCAATATTTATAGCAGAGAATACAGGAAGTATTATCACGGCAAAAAGTATTAGTGATTACTTAAAATCGCAGTTAATAAAAATGTCATCTTCAATGGTTCAAGATTATTTATCGTATTTAACCGATGCTTATTTTATTCATAAAGTAAGCAGAAGTGATTTGAACGGTAAAAAAATATTTGAAATAGGAGAAAAATATTTTTTTAACGATATTGGAATGCGCAATTCTATAATAGGTTACAAAATAACTGATATTTCAAAAGTACTAGAAAATATAGTTATGTTGCATTTAAAAATTGCCGGTTATGAAATATCTGTAGGAAAAGACAGAAATAAAGAAATAGATTTTGTAGCTCGCAAAAAAGGGGAATTACTATATGTTCAAGTTGCATATATTCTTAATAAACAATCAACAATTGACCGAGAATTCGGAAATCTTCAAAAAATACCGAATGATTATCCCAAAATGGTTGTTTCAACAGATAAAAGTTCACCTACAACTTATAGCGGAATAAGACATCTTCAAATTAAAGACTTTTGCTTCGAAATGATTAAAAATGCTTAAAAAAAATACAATTCGGCAAATTTGCGAGAAGAATATATGAGAGGATTGTAAAAAAGAAAGTTTGCAATATTCAGTCGGCAGTAGGCAATTTTAAGATTTATTTCTGTTAAATCATAATTTTTACCACACAGAATACATAGAACACAAAGAAATGAGTAATTCAAAATTATAACTCATTGTTTAATATTGAAATAGGAAAAAAACTTGTAAAAGTTCTTTGTATACCTGAAACTTTTGCATAAATACACAATTGTTTTAAGTATATCAAAAACTTTTTTTTGTAATCAATTACATAAAATAAGCAATATTTTCCGGAATGAATTACAAAAAAAACAAAAAAAACTTTCGATTTACACAATCGAAAGTTTCATAAATATTTTAAAGTATTAATTTTTAGCAGTATTATTGAAATAATTTATTAAATTTTTATACCTAAAACTAAAACATCATCAACTTGCTCAAAATTACCTTTCCAATTTGTAAATTCTTTTTCCAAATATTTGCATTGTTCTTTTATAGATTTATTTATACTTCTGTAGATAAAATATTTCATATCGTTTTTATTAAGTTTTCTGTTTGTTTTAGAACTAATTTGCGAATGAAAACCGTCTGAAAACATATAAATAACGTCATTGTGTTTAAGCAATATTTTATGCTCCACAAAAGGAGTTTCATTCGGATAAACACCAACAGGTTGCTTATTTCCTTTGAATTCGATAAACTCAAATAAATCTTCGTTATTTTGAAATTTAGAATTATTATTTTCTCTAAAAATCCATAATGGGTTATAAGCTCCTGAAAAGCTTAATTCTTTTGTATCGTTGTCTATAACACAAAACGCAATATCAAGTCCGTCTTGTCTTTCCGGTTTTTGACCTGTTTGACGCAACGATTTTTTGATTTGAGCACGAAGTTCGTCAAGAACTTGATTTGAAGATTTAACGGATTTTCTGTAAACTATTTCATTTAAAAGAGCAATTGCCAGCATGCTCATCATAGCTCCCGGAACACCGTGTCCGGTACAATCTGCAACTGCAAAAAGAGAAACATTATAATTTTCGTTTTTAATATTTTTAAACCAAAAGAAATCGCCGCTGACAATATCTTTCGGCATATTTAAAACAAAAGAATCTTTAAACATTCCTTTCAAATCGTTAATATCCGGAGTTAGAGCGTCTTGAAGTTGTTTTGCGTATCTGATACTCGAAAGCAAATTGAAATTTTTTTCTTCTAAATTCTTTTTTTGAATTTCAATAACAATATTTTGAGATTGCAAATGTTCATTTTGCGATTCTATTTCTTCTTTTTGTAATTCAAGCTTATTGTTTTTTCCTTCAACTTCAAGAGTTCGTTCTTTTACTTTAGTTTTAAAATTGTTTATCAGTTCCGAAAGTTCTTTTTTGAGAGAAGAGAAATTTATTATTAAGTTTTTTATTTCATAATTTGATGTTTTAACTGTAAGTTCCTTTGAGTCTTCAAAACCGCTGTTTACATAATCGTGAACATTTTTGGCTAAAGCACTTATAGGTCTTGTAATTATTTTTGACAAATAATAACTAAAAATTAAACTGAAAATAACTAATAAAACAGTATAAAATATAAAATCTATTTGAATACGTTTATATAAATCGGCTTTTGTTTTAGCAGAAAGAGCATTTGCATTATTAAATTCTGTTTCAATTTCTTTTTGTATTTGTCTTAATTCTAATTTTAAACCTGAATTTGTTTTAATTCCAATTTTTTTATCCAAAACAACAATTGAATCAAATAGTGTTTCATAACTTTGAAGATAAACCAAACACAAATCTTTTCGTGAAAGGCTTAACGATTGATTTTGAATAATTTTATTTCTAAAAATATTAACTTCGGATTTTAAAGCTTTAATATATTTTTGGTCGTTTCTAATGATATAATCTTTTTCATGTCGTCTTATTAAAAGTAAAGAAACTTGGTCGATATTATCAAAATTTTCAATACTGTGAATATAATCTCGCATTTCACCTTCATAACCGTAATCTTTATATCCTCTTCTATTAATAAGCTTTTCAATTTCATTCACATTTTTGGAATATTGAATAAATTGCTTTTCAATGTTGCTGATAAACTTACGAATATGAATTTTTTCAGAAGTTTTATTTTTATTCAATCTGTTAAGTTCTGATTCAATTTCTTCAACATTTTTAATGTGTAACTCTATGTTTTTACTAAAACCTGTAATAAAATAGTGGTCATTTTTTGTATCAACAGAAAAATAATCATCAATAACTTCAAAATCTTTTAAGGTGTTCATATAAATTGAAGTCAAAGATTGCTGAACCAAATCAATTTTTTCTTTTTCATTGGTATAATAATCACTTAACGCAAATACCAAAACTGCGAGCAAACTATAGGTTAAGAATATTGCGAATAATTTACGTTTTAAATTTGAAAACATATTGTCTGAAAAATTTTAGCAAAACTATTTATTTTATTTAATCACATAAGGAATTTAATATTAATAAAATGTTAAGAAAACAAGTTTTCGATGTTAAAAACTTAACTAAAACATAACAAAAAGTTGGAAAGTTTATTAAACACCGTATTTAACTTTGCAATTATTAATATTTACTTAAAAAAACATATAAAACAAATATGTCTTCTCACGAAAAAAGAAAAATTGAAATTTTAGTTCTGTCGGATATTCATCTCGGAACTTATGGATGTAAAGCAAAAGAATTACATAACTACATGAAAAGTATAACACCGGAAACTGTAATTCTCAACGGTGATATTTTGGATATTTGGCAATTTAATAAACGATATTGGCCAAAATTTCACATGAAAATAATAAAACAAATAATGGATTGGGTTTCGCAAGGAATAAAAGTTAACTATATTACAGGAAACCACGACGAATTGTTAAGAAAATTTGAAGGTTTTGAACTGGGAACATTTTCGATAAAAAATAAAATGGTTTTAAATCTTAACAACGAAAAGGCTTGGTTTTTTCACGGCGACGTTTTTGACATTACAATGCAACATTCAAAATGGCTTGCAAAATTAGGAAGTAAAGGCTATGACTTGCTTATACATATAAACAGTTTTGTGAATTTTATAAGTATTGCACTTGGAAAAGGTCATGTTTCTTTATCAAAAAAGATAAAAAACAAAGTAAAAGGTGCAGTAAAATATGTTAATAATTTTGAGAAAATTGTAACAGATATTGCTATAGAAAATGGCTATAATTATGTTGTTTGCGGACATATTCATCAACCTGAATTAAAAGAATACAAAAACAATAAAGGCAGCGTTATTTATTTGAATTCGGGAGATTGGATTGAAAATATGACAGCTCTTGAATATAATAATAATAAATGGGAAATATATTCATACAATGAATCGGACTTTGCGGATATTGACTCCGAAAATAAAATTGATAACGAAGCAACAGATATTATTGAAAAATCGCATAAACAACTTTTCAACGAAATGTTGGCCACTTTCGTTATTTAGCTACAAGTTTTATTTACTTTTATTTAAGTATTGATTTAAAAACAATTATTTTCTTTCAAAAGTCAAAAATAACCATAATTTCTATACTATAACAGAGAAATATTATAATAAATCTCTGTTATAATATTGTTTTTGCAGAAAATATGTGAAAATTCTTAAATCTCATTTCTCACATCTCATATCTCATATCTAATTTTAAAAATACAAATCTCGTTCTCCTTTTCTAACTTTTTCAAGTTTCTCTAATAATTGTTCTTTATTAAGAATTTCTTCTGTTTCAATTTTTCGATAAATAGATTTATAACCTTTTTCTTTGGTGTCGGCATCGGCGTAATCTTCAAGATATTCGGCAAGTGTGAGCATTGCGTTTGGTCCGCAAAAGCGTTTTATAAATCCGGGAACCGAAAATTCCATAAAATGTTCTCCTGTTCGTCCGAGACGGTAACAAGCCGTGCAAAATGAAGGCAAATAATCTGTTTCAATAAGTTCTTTAATAACCTGAGCCAATGTTCGTTTATCCATTATTTCAAATTGCTCGGCATTTAGATTTTGTTCCTCTTTATGAGCTGAATATCCGCTAAGTTCAATATTTGTTCCGCCGTCGATTTGCGAAACGCCGAATGTAAGAACTTCGTTTCTTATATGTTCGGGTTCGCGTGCTGTAAGAATCATTCCTGTGTATGGAACCGCAAGACGAAGAATAGCAACAAGTTTCACAAAATCTTCATCGCTCACAAAATGTTCGTCGGTAATATTTAAAGATGATGCATTTTGAATTCTTGGAAATGAAATTGTGTGAGGACCAACATTATAAACTGCTTCAAAATGATTTACATGACGAACCAACGCAAGAACTTCATATCGCCAATCGTATAATCCGAAAAGTGCTCCAATTCCAACATCGTCGATTCCGGCTTCCTGAGCTCTGTCTAAAGATGTAAGACGATTATCAAAATCTCTTTTTGCTCCGCTCAAATGAACATTAGCGTAAGTTTCGGGATTATATGTTTCCTGAAAAACTTGATAAGTACCGATTCCCGATTCTTTTACGGTTCTAAAACCTTCTATCGAAAGCGGCGCTGCATTAATATTTACTCTTCTAATTTCTCCTTTTCCGCTTTTTACTTTATAAACTTCGCGAACACTTTCGGCAATAAATTCGGGCGAATATTTCGGATGTTCGCCGTAAACAAGAATTAATCTTTTGTGTCCGCTGTCTTCAAGTGCTTTCACTTCTTTAATAATTTCTTCGGTGTTAAGAGTTTTACGAACTTGCTCTTTGTTATCGACTCTGAAACCACAATATTGACAATTGTTTGTGCATAAATTCCCGATATAAAGCGGAGCAAAAAGCACAATTCTGTCGCCGTAAACATCTTTTTTTAGTTTTTGAGCTCCGCGTTTAATTTCTTCAATTAATTCGGGATCTTCGGCATTTATCAAAATTGCTGTTTCTTCTAAACTTAATCGGTTTTTATTAAGCGATTTTTGAATTATTGCACGAACACTTTCGGCATCTGATTTTGAGTTATTCAAAAAATCATGAATCTCTTTAGAGTCAATGAAAGGTTTCATTGCTTCATCTTTAATTTTGTAAATTTGCGGATTATAAATCATAATATTTTTTATTTAATAAGTGTAGTTTTAACTTTTATTCCTCTTAGTCTTCCAAGTTGACCTGAAAAAGCGCCAATTTCGTCGGGATTTCCTTCCAAAACCAAAGAAATAATATTCAAATCACGTTCACGCAAAACAATTCCTTGTCTGCCGATTATCAATTCAGAAAAATACGACAAAATTGTGTTTAAACGAGCAATACTTTCTTTGGTTTCAATAACAATAATTATTGTTCCGAATCTCCTTTCTTCCGACATAATTACAAAAGATTAGATAAATAAGTTCCCAAAAATTCATTAAAAAATCAATTTCCCGGAATAAGAATTTCTACAAAGATAAAGCTATTATGAATAGGAATAAATGATTTAAATCAGAAAAGAAGATTGAATTAACAGAATTAACTGAATTATGAATTATGAATTATGAATTATGAATTATGAATTATGAATTATGAA
>DZBS01000062.1:0-3138 GCA_022729995.1 Draconibacterium orientale
CAAATATTTTTGCACAAATTCCTGCGGGTTATTATGATGCTGCAACCGGAACCGGTTATACCCTAAAACAAGAATTACACGATATTATTACAAACGGTCATGTTAAGTTACCATATTCTGCCACTTATCCTACATTTGACGTTTGGGACGCTTATGCAACAACAGACGTTTACCCTTCGCCAAATGAAACTAAAATTTGGGATATATATTCATCAAATTCTGATATTTACGACGGTTTAGCATCATATTATTTTACTATTGTTACCGACCAAGATCCGGGTTCGGGAGGAACTGTAGAAGGTGATTATTACAATAGAGAGCACACGATTCCAAATTCATGGTGGGGTGGAACAGATATTTTTCAATATTCAGATTTACACCATTTATATGCAACAGATAAACTTGTAAATAACACAAGAGGAAATTATCCTTATGGAGAAGTTTCATCGCCTACATGGACTTCAATAAACGGAAGTAAATTAGGACCAAATTCATACTCTGGAGGTTTTACAGGAACTGCATTTGAGCCAATAGACAAATACAAAGGAGATATTGCACGAACATATTTTTATATGGCAACAAGATATAAAGATGAAATTCCTACTTGGTTTTCTTCTTATAGTGCAACTACTGATGTTGATAAAGTTTTTCAAAGCGACGGCGATTTTCAACCTACATATTTTGAAATGCTTTATGCTTGGCATATTGCTGACCCTGTAAGCCAAAAAGAAATTGAAAGAAACATTGCCATTTATAATACTCAACAAAAAAATGCAAATCCTTATATCGACCACCCAAGTTGGGTAGAATGTGTTTGGAAAAATACTTGCACTGCAGACATTACAACAATTGCTTTATCCGATATAATATTGTCGCCAAATCCGGCAAAAGATTATATAACGATTGAAAGCGATTCGAGAATTGCAAATTATACAATTCTAAATACTATCGGACAAACAGTTTTAGAGAAAAACCATATTATTGATAACAAAATCGAAATAAATATTTCGAATTTAAAATCGGGAATTTATTTTATCAGAGTTTTCAATACCGACGCAAAAATCAATATCGAAAGATTTATTAAAGAATAAGTTTAATATAAATTTAATTAAAAGCCGATAATTTTCTTACAAGAATTATCGGTTTTTATTATTCAAAAAATTCATAACCGTCGATAATATCAAGATAAACACCGTCGAATCCGGCATCAACTATTTTTTTTAAATATGAATTATCATTTCCGAAAATTATTTTCTTCCATTCTTGTTCCCAGTATCTTACAATATAATTCCCTTCCCAATTTCTGTTTTCTTTTTCAATCCAAAACGGGTCGCCTTCTTTCCATTCAGTTTGCCAATAATATCGGTAATCTTCGGCTTCGCCAATACTCATATATGAAATAACAAGTCTTTTTCCGCCGTTTTGTTTAATTTGAAGCTGCTGAATTTCGGATAAACTAAATTGCGAACCGTCGTTAAAAAATAAATCCATTATAATTAAATCATAATTTGTTTGTTTTACTGCATCAATAAATGCTTGTTTTGTTGAATATAATTCGGGATTAATAAGGTAAAGAAAGTTTTTACATTCCGATAAATCAAAAATATCGGCAGAATTAACTCCATAAACAGCAGAAGGATAATTTGGAATATTATTCAATTCGCGTTGATCTGCCGCAAAAGAAATAAATCCGTAATTGTTATTTGTAGTGTAGGAAAAATCCATATTTACATGGTCCGAACAATAATCTGTTACCAAAATTGTAACACCGTTGTCGTTTCCAAGATTTAAAAAAGGAAGAATATAATCTCTTTCGCTTGTGGGAGTTGCTTCATTATCCGAATTATATCCGAAAAGTAAATCTTCACGTCCTTGTCCGTCAATTGCCGAAACATAAGTTTCATTTACCGATGAAGTATTTTCACCGTCAATAGAAATTAATTCTTGTCCGTTTTGAGCAATTACAAAAAAACCTGAATTTAAATTTTTGGAATATTCACTTAAATCTTGAACAAAATTCCTCATTTCTTGTTTAAAATCAAGATTATCCGGAATCGGATATTCATCTTTACAAGAAAATATCAATATAAATATAACAAAAACGAAGAAAATTGATTTTCTCATGATGTAGAATTTGTGTTTGCACTTCAATTTATAGAAAAAATCAATTAGATGACTTAATATTTTGATGGATAAAAAATTGAGATGCTTTTGATTCTATTGTTGCTGTTGATACTTTTGTTTTTATTGTTAACATCCATAGCATCTATAGTATCAAAAGTATCAAAAACATTCACTTAATTATTATTTTCAAAAAAAAACCAACTGCCAAACTGCTGACATTCTAATACATAAAAATTATTTTCATGCTTAGTGTAAAATAAACACTAAAATATTTGCACAGTAATTTTTTCAGTTTTATATTTGTGTAAATTTAACACTAAGTAAAATGGTAAATAAATATTGTTACGAATATCCGAGACCGTCAGTTACCGCAGATGTTGTAATTTTCGGTTATGATCAAACAGAAATAAAAGTTTTGTTGATTGAAAGAGGAATTGAACCTTTCAAAGGAAAACACGCATTGCCCGGCGGATTTGTTCACGAAGATGAAACAACCGAAGAATGTGCAAAACGAGAATTGTTTGAAGAAACAGGATTGGAAAATATTTTCACCGAACAACTCTATACTTTCAGCGATATTTACCGCGACCCGAGAGGAAAAGTAATCACAGTGGCATATTTTGCATTGATAAACATGAACGAAACATCAATAAAAGCGGGCGACGACGCTCAAAATGCAGAATGGTTTTCGTTAAATAAAATTCCGGCTCTTGCTTTTGATCATGATATGATTTTTAGAAAAGCGCTTTACCGCCTAAAAAGCAAAATAAGATGGCAGCCCATTGGTTTTGAACTTTTACCCGAAAAGTTTACTCTCGGTGAATTACAAAATCTTTACGAATCTATTTTAGAAATTAATTTGGATAAAAGAAATTTCAGAAAAAAAATATTAAAGACCGAATTGCTGATTCAAACTGAAGAAAAACAACAAAATGTGGCTCATAAACCGGCAACTTTTTACAAATTCGATAAAAAAAGATACACGCAATTGGAAAAGGACGGATTTAATTTTGA
>DZBS01000062.1:3238-7873 GCA_022729995.1 Draconibacterium orientale
AACAACAGTAACAACAGAAACAACAGAAACAACAGAATCGAAAGTATCAACTTAACAACATAAACAACAGAAAAATGAAAACAAACGCATTATTAATAATCGACCCGCAGAATGATTTTTGCAATCCCGGAAATCAAAACGGTTTAGGAAAAGGCTCGCTTTATGTTAACGGAGCCGAAAAAGATATGGAACGACTCACCGATTGGCTGAGAAAACACAGCGATGAAATAGATTTTGTAGGAATTACTCTGGATTCGCATCAACCGAACGATATTTCGCACCCGAATTTTTGGATGGACAAAGACGGAAATTTTCCCGCTCCTTTCACTGTTATTTCTTCGCAAGATGTAGAAAACGGAAAATGGTCTCCGCGTTTTGATCCGAAAAAAAGTTTAAATTATCTGAAAGTTCTAGAATCTCAGGGTGAATATCCGCACGTAATTTGGCCTGTTCATTGTGTAATTGGTTCAACAGGTGCAGCAATTTATCAACCGCTTATGGATTCGATAATCGACTGGACTGTTAAAGGAAAATTTTATCAAACAGTAGCAAAAGGAACATTTCCTTTCACCGAACATTTCGGAGCTTTCAGAGCACAAGTTCCCGATGCCGAACGACCGGAAACTCAATTAAATCAAGCTTTGATAAAGACTTTAGATAATTTCAAAAATATTTATTTGGCAGGCGAAGCAAAATCACATTGCGTTGCAAACAGTTTGAAACAAATTTTGGAAGAAGCTCCGGAACTTGCCGACAGATTTATTGTTCTGACAGATGCAATGTCGAACGTTGCCGGTTTTGAAACCCTCGCCGACCCTATTTACCAAAAAGCAAAAAATATGGGTGTGAGATTTTCAACAACTGCCGAAAGATTGGTTTAGATTATAAACAATAGATATTAGACAAAAGCAAAAAAATCAATTTGAAAATTTGAAAATTTGAAAATGAAATTTGCGAAAAACTTGAAATTCTCTGTGGACAAAAACTTATATTTATATTAAGAAAAACGCAGAGAAAGGCAAAAAAAATAAGAGAACAATTATTTTAGTTTAGTTAATTCAATTATTCAGTTAATTCAGTTAATTCAATTATTCAGTTAATTCAGTTAATTCAAAATTTAAAAGGCTATGAAAAACATACAAAACTTTGATTTCGACAGTTTAGATTTTAAACTCGATTTCGCAAACTTTAATCCCGACGAAGTAGAAACAGATGAAACAATTAACGCAGTATTTGTTGTTGATACGTCGCCTTCGGTTGTTACTTACATTAACGAACTGAACAATGCTTTCAACGAATTTACCGAAAACATGCAAAAATCGCACATTGCCGACAAACTTTTTGTTTCTATTATTGAATTTAACAAAGATGTAAATGTTATCAGTGGTTTTCAGCCTGTTGCAAATATTCCTAAAATGGACTTTTCTAAAAGAATTGCAGGTTACACTTCGCTTTACGACGGTGTTCATAAAGCTTTGGAAAACGCATTGAATTATAGAGAAAACCTTGAAAATTCGGGTGTTGAAACAAAAACTTTACTTTTTGTAATTACCGACGGCGAAGACAATAACTCAAAAAAGTCGCCAAATTCTATAAAAAAAATTATTGATAAACTGAAGAAAGACGAAAAAAGTGCATTTTCGTTCACATCAATACTTTTCGGTGTCGGAAACGACGCAAGTTTTGAGAAAGCACAAAAAGAAATGGGAATAGAACATTTGGCAAAAATAGGAATGTCGGGAAATCAAATGAAAAAAATGATAGGGTTTATTTCGCAATCAATTTCAACAGTTTCGAGCGGAAAACCACATGCACCTGTTTTTTAGTAGACTGAATTTACAGAATTAACTGAATTTACAGAATTAACAGAATAATAATAAAACTAAAATTCAGATATTTATCTTCGATGATAACTCTGCCATTAAATAATTCAGTTAATTAATGTATTCAATAGTTCAGTTAATTCAGTTAATTCAAAATTTATTATGAAAATTCACAAACTCATAAAAATCGGAAGCAATCATAAAAACTTTTGCGAGGATTATATTTTTGCGGAAAAATTAAGCGAAACTATCATTTTTGCAGGAGTTTTTGACGGTTGTTCTTCCGGAACCGATTCGCATTTTGCATCGGCTCTCACGGCAAAAATTATTAAATCCGAAGGAATAAAAAAACATAAAGAAAACGTTGAAAAAGATTTTCTGAAAATTGTTCTTTTTGAATCACTCAAAAAAATAAAAGATTTTAAGAATTCTAATTATTTAAAAACCGACGAGCTTTTATCAACCATAATTTTACTTTATATCGATATTGAAAAAAATACAGCTGAAATTATTGCAATAGGCGATGGATTTTTACAAATAAACGGTAAGAAAATTAAAATCGACCAAGAAAATACTCCAAGATATGCAGCATATTATCTCGATGAATTTTCGGATTACGAAAGTTTTGAAAATTTATTGGAAGAAATTCATATAGGAGTAAAAACCCTAAATTTAAAAGATATCACAATTTCAACCGACGGAATTCTTTCCTTCGAGAAATTTGAAGAAAACGAAAACGAAACAGATGTGTTTGAATTTCTGACACAAGATTTATTTCTATCTGAAAACAATGCAATGCTCGGCAGAAAAATTAACATTCTGAAAACGAAATATTCACTTATAAATCAAGACGATTTGGGAATTGTGAGAGTTATTTTTTAGACAAAAGATTAAAAAAAATTTACATTGGTTCAATTATACGATATTATAATAAAAAATGACCTAATTAGGCCATTAAATCATTGAACCATTGTATAATTGTATAATTGAATAATTAAGCGAAATGGCAACAAAAAAATATATTACCGAAAACGGAATTGAATATAATTTTAGCGATAAAGATGAAATAAACAGAGGCGGAGAAGGAATTATTTATAAAACAAAAGACAATAAATTAGTTGCCAAAATTTTTCATTCAAACAATGTAAATTTAACGGTTTCAAAATTCAATTTTCTTCAAAAACTTAATAAAAATATATTTATAACACCGCAGTCAATTTTGAAATATGCAGATAAAATTGCCGGATACATTATGGAATATATTCAGCCCGAATTTAATCCGATTTCGGCATTTTTCAACAGTGCATTTTGTCAGAAAAATAATATCGACGATAAAATAAAACTCAAAATTTCTCAAAATTTGATAAACGCAGTAAAATCGGCACACGATAACTCAATAATAATCGGCGATTTAAACCAGTTTAATGTTCTTGTAAATTTAAAAGGCGAAATAAAAATTATTGATACAGATTCGTTTGAAACTCCCGGAGAAAAACATAGCGGAAAAATGCTCGAAGAAATTCGCGATTATCTCTACAACGGACAAATATCAACCGAAAGCGACTATTTTGCTTTGGCTGTTAATATATTTAATTTGTTCACTTATACTCACCCTTTTAAAGGAATTCACTCAAAACATAAAAGATTACAAGACAGAATGATTCATAAAATTTCTGTTCTATCGCAAGATATTGATTTGAAAATTCCGAAATGTTTTCGCGACATTTCCGATGTAAATTTAAACGAACAATTTTTCAAAATTTTTAATGAAGGACAAAGATTTTTGATTTCTGTAGATTCAACTCAAACAAAAGTTATTCAAGATTTTAAACCGATAAAAATTCAAACCGATGAAAAAGATGTTTCCATAAAACAAATTTTAGAAAACGAAAATATTTTAAATGCCTGTTTCGCCAAAGAACAAGGATTTATAGAAACTTCCGACAGATTTATTGTTTTCAATTCAAACCAAAAAACTTATGTAAGCAGAAAAGCTGTTATTTCTAAAAATATTGTCGACGAAATATTTATAGGAAATAAAAATATCATTCTAAAAAAAGAAGAAAAACTTTATAATTATATTAATGAAAATCAAATAATTGAACTCTCAAATATCAATATCAAAAAAAATACAGTTTACCAAAAAATTGAAAACATTTTAATTTCTGTTGACGAAGAAAGTATGCACACAATTTATATCGACGAAATAATTAACAATTCCGTTAAAAACGAACGAACGCCGGTTTCGGGCAAAAGTTTTACAAATTACAACGGATTTATTCAAAATATCGGCGGAAAAAGGCGAATCTTTTATAATACCGGAAAAAATATCGCAACAACAAAATCCGATAAAAATTTAAAAGCAGTTTATCAAATAGAAAACGCAGGAATTATTTCTGAAATTGAAAACGACAAATTAGTTAACAGATTTTTCAATATTAAAGGACTTGAAATAGAATTTTCCGAAGAAATAAGCAACTTTTCGCACATTGCATTTATGAAAACCGACAAGGAAAACGGATTTATTTTTGAACCTTCACACGAAAAAATTAATATTTATCGAACACAGGATTTTGCTTTGATATCGGAAATAAGCTGTAATATAATTAACGAACAAACCCGACTCTATTACACAAATTCGGGCATTATTGCGATAAACGAAAATTCTGCTTTTTTGGTAAATAAAAATTAAATATTGCCACGAATGCACGAATAAAAAACGAATATTTATTTGCTGATTTTAATATATGAATATATAAAAGATTATCAAACTTATCATTGAAAACAAAAGCAAAAAGCATTCGTGCATTCG
>DZBS01000062.1:7973-18120 GCA_022729995.1 Draconibacterium orientale
AAAAGATTATCAAACTTATCATTGAAAACAAAAGCAAAAAGCATTCGTGCATTCGAGGCTAAAAAAAATATTGCCACGAATGCACGAATAAAAAAAAACCGACTTAATATTTCAAAGTCGGGCATAATTGCGATAAACGAAAATTCGGCTAATTTGGTAAATAAAAATTAATAAAATCAAACAGCTAAACGAGATTTTTGAATTAATTCGTCTGAATAGACAGCCGGAGCGTTTTTTCGCAAGTTATAGTTCGATGACATTATTTGTCCGTAAGCACCTGTGCTTCTGATAAAAATCAAATCTCCGCGATGAGTTTCCGGCAAACGTAATTGTTCTGCAAATCTGTCGGACGATTCGCAAACCGGACCTACAACATCATATTTTGCCAAAGCAAATGTGTTTCTGCTTTGCGATGAATAATTTTCTATTTTATGAACAGAGCCGTAAAGCGCCGGACGAATTAAATCGGTCATTCCGGCATCAAGAATCACAAAATCTTTTTGCTGACCTTTTTTCACATACAGCACTTTTGAAACTAATGTTCCGCTTTGTGCAACAAGCGAACGACCGAGTTCAAAATGAATTTTTTGATTATTTCTTATTTTCAAAAATTTGTTTATTGTTGAAAAAAATGTTTTAAAATCGGGAATAAGTTCTTTATCCGGATTTTCATAATTTATTCCAAAACCGCCGCCCAAATTAATATTTTCGGGAAAAATATTTTTTAAATTTAATTCATCTTGAATTTCATTAACAATTTTACACAATTCGATAAAAGGCTCTAAACTTGTAATTTGCGAACCGATATGAAAATGTAGCCCGTTGAAATTAAGGAATTTATTGTTGAATATAATTTTTATTGATTTTAAAATATCACTTCTGTCAATTCCGAATTTATTTTCTACAATTCCTGTTGTCAAATATTTATGAGTGTGCGCATCAACACCCGGATTTATACGTAAAGCAATATTTGCAATAATTTGATTTTTTTTTGCAATTTCGCCGATAACTTCAAGTTCTTCAAGCGATTCTACATTAAAACTGAAAATATTTTTTTGCAAAGCGTATTCAATTTCTTCATCGGTTTTTCCTACTCCCGCAAAAACAATTTTTTTTGGATTGAAACCCGATTCAACAGCTTTTATAACTTCGTTTCCGCTAACGCAATCTGCTCCAAAGCCATATTCTAAAGCAGTTTGCAAAACTCTTTCGTTGGTGTTTGCTTTTAAAGCATAATGAATTTGGTAATTATACTTTTCCGCTTCCGAAATTGCATTATAAAAAGTTCTTTGCATTAAATCCATATCGTAATAATAGAATGGAGTTGCTATGTTTTGGAAAAGGTTTTTCATTATAAATGATTGAATGATTGAATGACTGAATTAACTGAATTAACTGAATTAACTGAATAATGTAACATTAAATTATCCTTTGCTATTCTCTGCGATTTCTTTTCGGCTCTCTGCATTAAAATATTTTCAACGCACAGAACGCCGAGTTTTTCGCAAAGTTCCGCAGAGTTTTTGTCTCATGTCTCATATCTCATATCTAACATCTAACATTTAAAATCTAATTTGCTTGCACTTCTGACAATTGAAAACTTTCAATTCCGACAACCGAATTGTTGCCAAACAATTTTTCGTGAAGAGAATTTAGAGCTTGAATTTTATTTTTTGAGCAAACAACAAGCGAAATATTATTATCGCTTCCTCCATAAGAAACCATTCTAATAGGAATATCTTTTACGGCTTGCGAAACTTTAGCAATATAACCTCTGTTTGTAGCCAGAAAATCGCCTACAACGCAAATTATAGATTGATTTTGTTCGTATTCGACATGTCCGAATTTCATTAAATCGGCAACAATATTCAACAAATCCGAAGAATTATCAATTGTTAAAGAAACAGAAACTTCCGAAGTTGTAATCATATCGACGGGAACTTTATAATTTTCAAAAATTTCAAAAACTTTTCTCAAAAATCCGTAAGCATTAAGCATTCCGGCCGAACGAATTTTAATAACAGTAATTCCGTCCTTTGCGGCAACAGCTTTAATTTTATCGGTTCTCACTTCAGAAAAAATTGTTGTTCCTTTTGACGAAGGGTTCATTGTGTTTTTCAGAATAAGCGGAATTTTCTTGGCTTGAACCGGATGAACACATGTGGGATGTAAAATTTTTGCCCCAAAATAGGCAAGTTCTGCTGCTTCGGAATATGATAATTCCTTAATGGTTTCGGTATTTTCAACATAACGCGGGTCGTTATTATGAACTCCGTCAATATCGGTCCAAATTTGAACTTGACTTGCATTTACAACATTTCCGATAATAGTTGCGGAAAAATCACTTCCGCCGCGTTTCAAATTATCGGTTTCGCCAAAACTGTTTCGGCAAATATATCCTTGTGTTACAAAAAGTTTCGATTCAGAAAAACTATTTAAAATTTTATTTAATTCTTCGGAAATAAAATTAAAATCAGGCTCGCCGTTGGATTTAAGTTTCATAAAATCAAGAGCAAAAAGCAATTCATTGTCAACTCCTATTGAAGATAAATATTTACCAAACAATTTTGTTGAAAGCAATTCTCCGAATGTAAGTATTTCATTAATATGAATTTGAGAAATTTTTAAAGACAAATATTTATTGAGAGAAACAAAATATTCATCAACAATTTTCATTGCTTCCAAATAATTCTCTTTATCGTTAAAAAGCTCAATTATAAAGTGCAAATAAAAATTTTCGAGTTTCTCAATTTCAATTCCGGCAATAACAATTTCGCTGTTTTGAATATTGCGAGCAATTTTCAATAATGCATCAGTTGTTCCTGAAACTGCGGAAAGAACAACAATTGTTTTTTCTTTGGATTTAATAATATTTGCAACATTTTTCATCATCTGAGGATTTCCCACAGATGTTCCGCCAAATTTTAATACTTTCATTTTTGTGTTTTAAATAGGGAGACAAACCTAATTTATAATTTGATTTGAAAAAAAAAATTACGAATATTACACAATATTTTAACAAACTGTTAAATATTTAACAAAATGCAAACCATAGGAAAAATAACTGAGGAATTAATAAAAGAATCGCCATTTTTGGAAGAAGCACTTTCCGACGGATTAATAAATATTTCGTCGCTTGCTCGAAAACTAAAACCTGATATAGAAAAAAAACTTCAAAAACCTGTTAAAGAAGGAGCTATTGTAATGGCATTAAACAGAATTGAGCCAAATTATTATCAAAAATCGATAAAAAAACTAACAAAATTTGTGAAGAATTTGGGCGATTTTACCGTTAGATCCGATTTGAGCAGTATAACTTTGGCAAACTCAAAAACTCTTATCAAAAAACAAAGCGATTTATTAAAAGAAGTTTCGTCCGACAATAAATTATTCTACTCGGTTTCGAGAGGAATTTACGAATCAACCATAATAATCAGCAGTTTGTTGGAAGAATTTTTTGAAGAACATTTTCAAAAAGAAACAATTCTGCATAAAAAATCGGGTTTATCGTCAATCACAATGCTTTTACCCGAAGAAAATACGCAAGTTACCGGCTTTTATTATTTTATATTGAAAAAACTTGCTTGGGAAAATATTAATATTGTGGAAGTTATATCTACAACAAATGAATTTACTCTTTTATTTCATAACTCCGATATCGACAAAGCTTTTTCGATTTTGATTAAATTGAAAAGTTAATACAAGTCCGCAGTCTTCAGTAGGCAGTTTTCAGTCTACAGCAAAAAAAACTGAAGACTGAAAACTGCCTACTGTAGACTGAGAACTGAAATTTAATCTTGATAAATTTTAATTTCTCTTTTATTTAAAGGCATTACAGGTCTATAATTATTATGCAAAATTTTGGAAAAATCAAGAATTTGTTCTTTTGAAGCCGAAACAGAATTTTTAAGAACATACCAACTTACAATTTCCGAACACGGCGGAGTTGTTAAAGAACCGCTATAAGTGAAGTAACTTTTATTTTCGGGTAAAAGTTGCGATAAATTAATACTGTCGGTTGATGTATATTTTCCTTTTTCGTGCGGAAAATTAGCCAAATATTTTGTAAACAATTCATTAGCTTCGCCTTCTTCATACATAATTCCTATTACGGCATAATCTGAATCGGAATTTTTATGAACATAATGCACTTCAACCGGAAAATGATTTCCGTTAACTGTGTGTTCGCTAAGTGCGTGAAAATGAAATTGAAGAAGCTGATATTCTTTTCCGTTTGTAAAAATTTTACTTCCTTGCGAAACGTTGAATTGAATTGTGTGTCCGTTGTTAACAATTTCTGTAGATGTTTTAACATACTGAAAATCAATAGGTTTCAAATTTACATCAACATCTGCTCCCACAATATCAATCGGCGATTGCGATTGTCCGCCGCAAGCAACAAATCCGCTACACAAATCTTTCCAATGTTCGGGCGAATGTTCTCCTTCGTAGGTCCAATGAACATCTTTACAATCGGTCGTTTGATGTTCTTTTACAACAACTTTTTTTTGTGTGCAACTTGTTATAGATATTGTGATTATTGATATAATCAGCAAGCTTTGTAATAAAATGGTTTTCATCTGTTTAGTTTTAATTTGTTTTTAAATGTCAGATAGGAACATCCTAAATAATCGTTCATTTGTGAGTCAAGAGATATACATGGATGTTTCATCTGTTTAGTTATTTAAAATTATTTTAGTTTATTTGAATTTTCGGGAATAATAACAATAAATTTTGAACCTTCATCAATTTTACTTTCAATTATAATTTTACCGCTGTGCATTTGAATAAATTCTTTGCAAAGTGTAAATCCTAAGCCGTTTCCGGATTCGTTTTCGGTTCCGGGTGTCGAAAAAAATTCGTTTTGGTTAATTAATTTTTCAATAGTTTCCGAGTTCATTCCCACGCCGTTGTCTGCAACAGAAATGTGATAATTTCTTTCAATCAAATCAACATTAAATTTAACAATACCGTTTTTTCGTGTATATTTTACGGCGTTTGCCGTTAAATTTCTTATAATTGCAGAAATCATATTTTTATCGGCAAAAAGTGTATAATTTTCAGGAATAAAATTTTGAATTTCAATATTTTTTTGATTTATAATTTGAATAAAACTTTCGATTTCCGAAACCACAATTTCATATAAATTTATATTTTCGGGTGAATATTTAATGCTGTTTAGGTGCGAACGCGACCAATCTAAAATATTTTTTAACAATATATATGTTTTGTTTCCTGTTTTATTAACAATATCGGTGAATTGTTTGGCTTTTTCTAAATTATTTTCTTCAATATTATTTTTAATTATTGAACTGAAACCAATAATTTGATTAAAAGGATTTATTAAATCGTGTGCTAAGATTGAAAAAAACTTATCTTTTGTAGAATTTGCTTTGTTTAATTCCGCATTTTTAATATCAAGTTCGGAAAGCATAATATTAATTGTTTCATTTTGCTTTTCAATATTTTTTCTGTTTAAAATTTCTGTTTTTCTTGAAACAATTAGATACGAAAAAAAACAAACCAAACCGAAAATAAAAAAGGAAACAATAACCAAATATGTTTTGTATGAATTAATTGTATACGAATATTCTTCATCAAAATTAAATGAAACAAAGTATGCAACCGGAATATTTTCAAAATTCTTTATAGGAACAAAACTTACAATACATAGTTTATTTTTGTAGTTTATATTTTCCGAAAAAGTATTAAATTTTTTCAATTTTTCATCTAATTTATTTATTTTAGATACCTTATTTTTAAAATCTTCAATATTAACTTCTTCTAATATTTTTGTTTTGTTGATAGAATCTTCAAAAAAAATTTCTGTCAGGAAATTTGATGAATATTTGCTTTCCACGTAATTATTCTGCTCAGATTTAAAAACATGAGAAGTAACAACTTTTTTTAAAAGAATGAAATCAAAAACCACAAGATGCTGTTTGTCAATAGATTCAATAATTGCTTTACATGAAAAAGATATTTCGGCGGAACCAATGTGTTTATTATCATAAAAAAGCGGAAAAACATATCTAAAACCGTTAAAAATACGACCTTCTTCAAAACCGGTTGCATTTTTCTTGAATTCGTTAACATATTTTACCGTTGGTCGAAAATCGGTCAAATTATCTCCAAATTTTTCCTTTCTGTGAAATCGCAAAAAGCTTGTATTGTCGGGCAAATGAAAGTGCAATTGTCGGTAATTAAATTTTTCTATTCTTTTATATGACAAGAAAAGGATTTGATAAAGACTGTCTCTTATAATGTTTTGAGTAGAATTGTCGGCTTTGAATGCACACGAAAATAAATTTAAAACTTTTTCGTTACAAACTGCTTCGCTCATAAAAACATTTGCAGAAGCTTCATTCATTTTGTAAACAGAATTTATTACAATAGCTGAATGTTCTCCTACATTTTTCAGATGATCTTTCAAGTTTTTTTGGTAAGATTGATACAAAAAAAATACAAAAAAAATCTCTAAAAAAATGAAAATTAAGCTCGAAATTAATATGCTTTTTTTCATACCAAATTTCTCTTTTTATAAATGATATTCGGGAAAATACTTTTATATGCTAATTATCACTTTTTAAAAACAAAATATCTTTTTAATTAAAAAAAATTGATTTTTTAATAATTCATTCTTTTTCATATTATTTTACAAGTTCTTCGTCAAAATAAAGTTTATATTTTTCTGAAACAAACACAAATTTGCTTAAAATCAAAATTACAAATCATTGTTTGAAAACAAAAGAATTTATTTATAACAAATTGAAATCCAAAATCATAAAAAAGTAAATTTAAAAATTTTATTCATAAAATACAATTTTTTAATAAGTAATAATTTAAAAAATTGTATTTTATGTATACATTTTATTTCAGTTCCGGAATTCGTCCTTTCGACCATGGACTTCCGTATATTCCGGCTTTCTTTTCCAATTCTTCAACTTGCTTAACCAAATCTTTTGTCATTAAAATTTGAATTCTTAATTCACCTTCGGCAAGCGATAAATTTTTCTTCATTGTTTCGGTCGGGTCGCACGTAACGTCCCAAATTCCGTAAACAACAGTTGAAACTCTGTCGCTTATTGAAGGCGGTTGATTTTCGTTACGGCTGCTTATTGTTTCATCGCCTGTTAAAGCTCTTTGAATAATTCTGTAATCATTCAAATAATCATCTGCAATTTTAATATCTTCACTTGTAGCTTTTGGTGTATTTATAAGTGCCGTGCGAAGAGTTGTAATTCTGATTTTTAATTCACCCAAAAAATAGTTTAAACCTTCGGCTACACCGTAAATCTCTGCTGTTTTTAATTGGAAAGCAACTAACGATTTTCTGTCGTCGGCTCCCAAAGTTGCATTATTTAAAGGAATAAGATTAAAAGATTGTTCGGTAGAAATTATTGTTTCAACATTATCAACAACTTGCGACATAGAAACTGTATATTTTCCGGGCATTGCAGGCATTCCTGCGGTTTGACTTTCGTGAGTTTTAGAATTTTCGTCGAGAACCGGATACATATTGAAATATTTCAATCCCCAATTTATTTTATTCAAGCCTTTGCTTGCCGGAGCATTAATTCTTCTAACAATTCTGCCGTTTTCGTCTTTCACCGTAAAAACAATATACGGTTTTCTTTCGTCATCTTCTCGTCTCAACGATTCTTGCGAAGGATAAACAATATCTTTTTTCTCGTCGATATTTTTTTTCTCGTCTTTTTTTCTGATATCCTTTTTAGAAGAAAGTCCGTCTTTTAAATAATAATAAAACGAAGCTCCGTATTCGGGATTTGAGCCTGCATAATATGTAGCTCCTTGTCCGTATTTTCCGCCAACCATAACAAAAAGTTTTGCATCGGTAACAGAAAATAAAATTGATTCTTGTTCTAAAGTATTTTTATTGATATTTCTTAAAATTGAAAAATCGTCCAGAATATAAATTCCTCGTCCAAAAGTTGCTATAACCAAGTCATTTTCATCTTTTTGAATTTTAATATCGTGAACAGCAATTGTAGGAAGTCCTGATTTAAGCTGAACCCAATTTAAACCGCCGTCAACAGTGAAAAATATACCAAATTCAGTTCCGGCAAAAAGCAAATTCGGGTTTATATAATCTTCCGCAATCGAATAAACAGTTCCTCTTGCAGGCAAATTAGAACTTATTGATTTCCAAGTTTTACCTTTGTCTTTACTAACTAAAAGATATGGTTTTAAATCATTAATTTTTCGTGCGTCAAAAGCAGCGTAAACAACATTTTCGTCAAGTTGCGATGCAAAAACACAGCTAACATAAGTCATTTCCGGAATTCCCGAGAATGCACTTTCTTTTCGCCACGATTGTCCGCCGTTTTCGGTAATTTGAATAAGTCCGTCGTCGGTTCCAATATAAATTAAATTTTCATTTTTTGGCGATTCACTCAAAGAAACAATATTTCCGAAGAGAGATGTTGAACCATTTTTGGCAACAGCTTCGGGAGATTGAACAATTCCCATAACTTTCATTTTGTTTCTGTCGAGCATTCGCGTCAAATCCGGACTAATAACTTTCCAAGAATTTCCTCTGTCGTCGCTTCTAAAAAGCTTGTTTGCAGCAAAATATAATCTGTTTGAACTGTGCGAACTAACAATTAAAGGAGCATTCCAATTCCAGCGATAAGCTTCGCCTGTTGGCGGTTGCGGCTGAATATCCAAAGTTTGTCTGCTTTTTTTATCATATCTTACTAAACCTCCGTATTGCGATTCGGAATAAACAATATCCGGATTTATTGGGTCGAAAGCCGAAAAAAATCCGTCGCCGCCAACAGTATTTTCCCAATCTTCATTAATAATTCCGTTTTTCATTATAGTTTGCGAAGGTCCTGTCATGCTGTTATTGTCTTGAGTTCCGCCGGCAACATTATAAAACGGTTTGCTGTTATCAACTGCAACTCTGTAATATTGAGTTACAGGCAAGTTTGGTGCATGTCGCCAATTATCGCCGTGGTCAAAAGTTTCATAAATTCCGCCGTCGCCGCCAATAATTAAATGATTTGTATTTTGAGGATTTATCCAAAGAGCATGGTCATCAACGTGTCTTTCCGTAAGTCCGAGATTTGTCCATGTTTTTCCGCCGTCGATAGAAAATTTTGAATATGTATCAACAGAAAATATTTTATCCGGATTTGTAGGGTCGCAAAATATACGATTATAATATTGCGGACTTGTAGAAACATACGAACTCATTTTTGTCCACGATTCGCCTCTGTCGGTTGAGCGAAAAAAACCGCCACCGTCTTCGGCCGCTTCAATAATTGCATACACATAATCGGGATTTACGGGAGAAATTGAAAGTCCGATTCTTCCCATATCAACAGTTGGTAAACCGCTTTTAAGTTTTCGCCAAGTTTTTCCGGCGTCTTCAGATTTATAAATTGCCGACTCCGGACCGCCGTCGATAAGAGTAAAAACGCCTCTTCTTCTTTGATACGAAGCAGCATAAAGAATATCCGGATTTCTTTTATCGAAAACAATATCGGTAATTCCAGTGTTTTCGCTAACATTTAGAATTTTTGTCCATGTAGTTCCTTTATCAGTAGATTTATATAAACCTCTGTCGCCGCCTGCTCCCCAAAGCGGACCTTGAGCTGCAACATAAACATCTGAATTTCTCGGGTCGATAATAATTCGTCCGATATGCTCGGAATTTTTAAGACCTTTATTTTCAAAAGATTTTCCGCCGTCGACCGAAAGATAAATTCCGTCGCCGTAGCCGATTGCACGCTGACTGTTAAATTCGCCGGTTCCAACCCACACAACATTTGTATTATTTGGGTCAATTGCCACATCGCCAATAGAATATGAACCGTAATTATCGAAAATCGGAGAAAAAGTAATTCCGGCATTTTCGGTTTTCCATACATTACCTGCAGCAACTGCAAGATAATATTGTAAAGAATTATTAGGATTTACTTCAATATCGGCAATTCGTCCGGAAGCATAAGCAGGTCCGATACTTCTAAATTTAAAAGCCGAGAAATTTGAAGATTGAAAAAAATCTTTCTCTTGAGAAAAACTGTTTAGAGCCAAGAAAATAAACAACAAGGAAAAAAGATTTTTTGTTCGGAAGGAAGAGAGTTTAAACATAAATTTAAATTTTATAGTTTTTTATAAA
>DZBS01000063.1 GCA_022729995.1 Draconibacterium orientale
AATATCTTTACACAGTAGGAAACACAACTAATTATAATGAAATTGTTGATTTGCAAACCGATATTAGAAAAAAATTTCCCGATGCTTTCGTTATTTCATATAAAAATGGTATTTTCATAAGTATAAAAGATGCTTTGGAACAATTAAATCTAAATTAATTTTGGATAAAAAACTAAATAAAGGATTTTTAGTTTCAAGCATTTTTTTTAAATTTCAGTTTTTTAAATTTATTATAATGGATAAAAAAAGATTAATAAAAGCTGCTTTACTGCTAATTGCCGCTATTCTAATTTTAATTTGGGGATACAGTTACCTAAAAAACAACGATTTACTTGTAAACGAAGATGAATATTTTGCAGTTTACCAAGACGTCAAAGAATTAGCTCCCGGAAATTCTGTTTATATTAACGGACTTAAAGTAGGAAATGTAGCAGAAATACAGTTCAGAGATTCTAAATTGAATTATTTGGTTGTTAAATTTTTCTTGAAAAAAGGTATAAAAGTTCCTAAAAATTCTATTGCCGAAATTGCAAGCATTGATTTAATGGGAACAAAAGCTATTCGTTTAATTATTAAAAATATGAACGGAGAATATCATCAAAGCGGCGACACGCTTTTATCGGGAATTGAAGGCGATTTGAAAGAACAAGTTAACAAACAAATTCTTCCTCTCAAATTAAAAGTCCAAGATTTAATTGGCTCTTTCGATTCGGTTCTGGTTGTTATTAATACAATTCTTAACGACCAAACCCGACAAAATCTCTCGCAAAGTTTCGACCATATTCAGGTTACTTTAAAAAACCTTGAAAGCACAACTTTCTCTTTGGATACGCTTATGACAACTCAAAAAGTGAGGCTCGTTACAATCCTTACAAATGTTGAAACAATTTCAACAAATTTGAAAAATAACGGAGAAAACTTCACCAAAATAATTACAAACTTTGCAAATATCAGCGACACATTAGCAAAAGCAAATTTTTCAAAAGTTATTAAAGATGCAGACGACGCAATTACAAAGTTTAACTACGCAATGACGGAAATAAACAACGGAAACGGAACAATCGGAAAATTAATTTACGACCAAGATTTATACAATAATTTACATTCTGCTTCAAAAAATTTAGACGATTTAATTATTGATATAAAACAAAATCCTAAAAGATATATAAGATTTTCTGCTTTCGATATAGGAAGAACAGTTATTAAACAAGAAATAAAACCCGACAGCACAAACATAAAAAAATAATGGAAAGAGATATTGCAGAAAAAAGAATCGTTGAATTGTGTAATTTGTTGGAATTTCACAATCACAATTATTATGTTCTTGCAAAACCACAAATAAGCGACTTTGAATTCGACATGCTTTTGAAAGAATTGCAAGAACTTGAGATTAAATTCCCCGAATTTCAATCGGAAAATTCGCCTACAAAAAGGGTAGGCGACGACAGAAACAACGAATTTGTTCAAGCTAAACACAAAATTCCGATGCTTTCGCTCGGAAACACATATAATATTGAAGAACTTAAAGATTTTGATATCAGATTAAAAAGATTTTTGGGAGAAAACAATAATGTAAAATATTCTTGCGAATTAAAATACGACGGAGCAGCAATAAGCATTACATATATAAACGGAATATTCACTCAAGCAATAACTCGCGGCGACGGAAATGTGGGCGATGATGTAACTCAAAACGTGCGAACAATAAAATCTGTTCCCATGAAACTAAAAGGAAATTTCCCAAAAGAAATAACAATGAGAGGCGAAGTTTTTATGTCGCACAAAACATTTGAAAGACTAAATAACGAAAGAATTTTAAACGAAGAAACACCTTTTTCAAACCCAAGAAATGCAGCTTCCGGCACATTAAAAATGCAAAAATCGGCCGAAGTTGCAAAACGAAATCTCGATTGCGTTTTATACTATCTTTATACCGACGAATTACCTTCCGATTCACACACAAAAAATTTGGAAACCGCCAAAACTTGGGGTTTTAACACACCTTCAAATTATAAAATTGCCGAAAATTTTGATGACATATTTGAATTTATTAATTATTGGGAAGAAAACAGAAAAAATTTAGATTTCGATATCGACGGAATTGTTATAAAAGCCGATTCGCTCAAACTTCAAGACGAATTAGGACAAACAAGCAAAACACCTCGTTGGGCTGTTTCATACAAATTCAAAGCCGAAAGAGTTTCAACAAAACTGCTTTCTATTGATTTTCAGGTTGGAAGAACAGGTGCAATAACTCCGGTTGCAAATCTTGAACCTGTTCAATTGGCCGGAACAATTGTTAAGCGAGCTTCACTTCATAATGCCGATATTATAAGCGAACTTGACGTGCGAATAGGCGATATTGTTTATATTGAAAAAGGAGGAGAAATTATACCTAAAATTATTGAAGTTGATTTGAGTAAAAGAAACATTGAAGCACAAAAAACAGAATATATTTCGGTTTGCCCCGAATGCGAAACTCAGCTTGTAAGAAAAGACGGAGAAGCAAATCATTATTGTCCGAATTCAGAAAATTGTCCGCCTCAAATTAAAGGTAAAATCGAACACTTTTGTTCGCGAAAAGCTATGAATATTACTATTGGCGAAGCAACAATAAAAGCACTTTATGAAGCAAAATTCGTAAAAAACATTTCAGATTTATTTTCGCTCACAAATTCTCAAATTTTTTCTTTGGAAGGATTTAAAGAAAAATCTACCGAAAATTTAATTGAAAGTATCGAAAAATCAAAAAACACACCATTCGAAAAAGTTCTTTTTGCAATAGGAATAAGATATGTAGGAAGCACAGTTGCAAAAACATTGGCCAAAAGTTTAAAAAACATTGATAATATAATAAATGCATCAATAGAACAACTGGCTCAAATTGAAGAAGTCGGCGAAAAAATTGCAGAATCGGTTTTTTTATTCTTCAAAAATCAAGACAATATCAGAATTATTGATACTTTAAAAAATGCAGGACTTAAATTTGAAATTGAAGAAGAAGAAAAAGACTCAAACATATTGGAAAATAAGAAAATAATTATTTCCGGAACTTTTGAAAAATTTTCGAGAGAAGAAATAAAAGAACTAATAGAAAAAAACGGCGGAAAAAACGTAAGTTCAATATCAAAAAATACCGATTTATTTATTGGAGGCGAAAATGTTGGTCCTTCAAAAATAGAAAAAGCTAAAGAACTGAACATAAAAATAATAACAGAAAACGAATTTATTGAAATGCTAAATATTAGTAATTAATATAAAAATATTATTGATTTTCCTATTTCATTATTGAGTTTCATTTACTAATATTGCATTGTGAAAAATAAAACTACCATTAGAGAAAAAATTTTGAAATTTCTTGTAAAAAGAAAATCGGCTCATTTGCACAGAGTTGTTGATTTTAATAACATTGAAACATCAAAAAAAATAAATATTTTGTTTAATGTTGACAATGACCAATACTACAGAGTTTTAAAAGATTATTTCAACAGCCTTGTTGCAAAAGGAATTGAAATTCACGCACTTGGTTATGTAAAAAATAAAGAAGATATTGGTCAAAGATATTTATATAAAAAAGATATTGATTTTTTTTCGGAAAAAGATATTAAATGGAACGGAAAAACAAATAATACTTCAATTACAGATTTCATAAATCAAAAACCCGATTTATTGATAAATTTATCGTTAAAAGATAATTTTCACACAAAATTCGTTTTTGCACTTTCGCATGCAAACTTCAAAGTCTCGGGACACAAAAAATGTTCGCACGCCGATTTTATAATTGACATTTCTAAAAATAGAGATTTAACATTTTTTATAGACCAAATTGATATATACTTAAATAATATTAAAAAAGGAATATAATATATTATAATAATTTAACCTAAAAAAAGAACCTGCTATTATGAAAAATAAGTTGAAAGGAACAGGAGTTGCCATTATAACACCCTTTAAAAAAGATTTAAGTATCGACTTTAATTCGCTCGATAAATTGGTAAAACATTTAATTAAAGGAGGCGTTAATTATCTTGTTGTTTTAGGAACAACCGGCGAAACTGCTACTTTAAACAAAGATGAAAAATTAGCTGTTCTAAATTGCGTTATAGAATCGGCCGACAATAAAGTTCCTATTGTTTTGGGAATTGGCGGTAACAACACTTACGAAGTTGTAAACACAATAAAAAATACCGATTTCACAAATATCGACGCAATACTTTCTGTTGCACCATATTACAACAAACCAACACAAGCCGGAATTTACAAACACTACAAAGAAATTTCTTCGGCAAGCCCGATTCCGATAATTTTATACAATGTTCCCGGAAGAACCGGTGTAAATATTTCGGCCGAAACTACTTTAAAATTAGCAAACGATTTTAAAAATATTGTAGCTATTAAAGAAGCTTCGGGCAATTTCTCCCAAATAATGAATATCATAAAAAATAAACCCGAAAATTTCAGTGTTATTTCCGGCGACGACGCAATTACTCTTCCTCTTATTTTTGCCGGTGCAAACGGTGTTATTTCTGTTACCGCAAATGCTTTACCGAAAGAAGTTTCCGAAATGGTTCAAGCTTCATTAAAAGGCGATCACAAAATTGCTAAAAAACTTCATTACAAAATTTTTAATTTCTCCGAAAATATTTTCTTGGAAGGAAGTCCGGGAGGAATTAAAGCAGCATTAAAACATTTAAGCATTAGCGAAGAATTTGTCAGACTTCCGCTTGAACCTGTAAGCCGTAAAACTGCAAAAATAATTACCGAAGAAATGTCGGCAATTTCACGATAAAACAGTTGGCTATTGGCTATTGACTATTGACTTGGCTATTCGCGATGAGAACTGAGAACTGAATTACAATTTTTCTTTTTCGATTTTAAACCAATTTTCGGCATCTGACAATTCTCCGAAAAATTTTAATTCAATGCCAAATTTTTTTGTTGTATTGAAGATATTATTCAAATAATATTTTTTGAAAATATTTCCCGACATAACAACAGCTCCTCTAATTAATCCTTGCGATTTTGCGGTAGGAATTGCATAGTCTTGAAACCACTTTCGGAAAGCGGGTGAAATAATTCTTTGTTTTCTTGTGTCCGATAAAAAATTATCACATTGAGTTGTTTCCTGAAACTCAAGTGCTTTTAAAAAAGGTGTTTGATATTGTTCGAATGTTAATGTCACATCTTTCCAAACTATTCTTACTTCACTATATTCAGTAATGTAAAAAACAGTTGCATAATTTGAATCAAATAATGTTTGCATGAATAATTTTTTTTTATAAAAGTATAAAAACATATTTAATTTTCAAAATATTATGCGCCGGTGTAAATTACATTTTCTACACCAACATCGTCGGATCTAAAACCAAAACCGAGACGTTTTCCTGTAATTTGTTGAGAATTTTTTCTTTTCTCTTGAATTTGATCAACTGTTATTATTTTAACATTTTCATAAGGCGGAACAAGCAAATCAAACTCCAAAGAATAGGAAACTGCTGTTTCTATAATTGTTTTTAAACTCTCTTTATTTATAACATCATTACCAAAATCATTATATAAAAATCCCATTTGTCTTTTTCCTTCAACAAAATAATGAAAATCTTTATTTATAAAAATTCTGCCGACCAAATATCCCAAATCGTTAACTCTGTTATATTTAAAAGAATCGTTTAAGAAATTATAAATATTTATAATTCCGCAATATGTTGCCATTTTATCATTTTGAATATATGAAATTTGCCAAACACCGTGATCTCTGTCGAATTCAAAAATATTTGAATGCATTTGAAATACAAGCATATCGCCTGCAACTTTTAATTCATGCTGAAAAGTGCTTACTTCATTATATTGCAATGATTTATCGGAAAAATGACCTTGAAGTTGACTGTTATACGACACTTCCATTTCCTTTAAAATCCCTTTTAATGATGCAAAAACTTCATAAGTATTGGAGAACACTTTTTGTTTAATTTTTGATTTTTCTTTTAATATTGAAATAATTTGCTCTTCTTTTGTTCCGGACATAACGAATAATTTTTCTAAAACTTATAAATTTTACTATTTTTATCACTTTAATTTTTTAAAGATAAAAAAAAAATTGAAACTAAAAATCAATATTTTTTAAAACTTCCGATAATTTAATTTTTAATTCTAACAATCGGAACACAAATAGTTTAGAACGGAAGTTGCTATTTAAGTTTCGAATCAAAAAAAGTAAAATATGAAAAAAATATTTTTTGGATTTTTTATTATTATTGCTTTGGCAAGCACAAATATCACAAATGCTTGCACAAACTTTTTAATAACAAAAGGCGCATCTGCCGACGGCTCCGTTATGATAAGTTATAACGCCGATTCTCATGTTCTTTTTGGAGAATTGTATTTCTGGCCTGCAATGGATTGGACTCCGGGAACAATGCTCGACATTTACGAATGGGACACAGGCAAATACTTAGGAAAAATTCCGCAAGTTGCACATACCTACAATGTTGTTGGAAATATCAATGAAAATCAAGTTTCTATTGGTGAAACAACTTATGGCGGAAGAGCAGAATTAGAAACTCAAGCCGGTGCAATTATGGACTACGGAAGTCTTATATATATTGCTCTTCAACGCTCAAAAACTGCTCGCGAAGCAATTAACATAATTGCAAATTTGATGGACGAATACGGTTACGCAAGTTCAGGCGAATCATTCTCTGTTGCCGATAAAAACGAAGTTTGGATAATGGAAATTATCGGAAAAGGCGAAGGACAAAAAGGTGCTGTTTGGGTTGCTCAAAAAATTCCCGACGGATATATCAGCGGACATGCAAACCACGCAAGAATAGAAAAATTTCCTTTAAACGACAGCGAAAATTGTCTTTATTCAAAAGACGTTGTAACTTTTGCAATTGAAAAAGGATTTTACAAAGGTGAAGCTAAAGATTTTAACTTTTCAGAAACTTATGCTCCTGTAGATTTTTCGGCAGCAAGATTTTGCGAAATAAGAGTTTGGGCAGGATTCAAAGATGTGAATTCTAACATGCAACAATATTTTGGATACGTGAAAGGTGAAATCAAACACGACAAAAAATTTATCGACGGAACTCCAAATCCAAACGGTTTTGCTACAAACAGAATGCCGCTTTGGATTAAACCAGACAGAAAAGTTACTATTGACGATATGATAAAATTTTTGGGCGACCACCTCGAAGGAACCGAACTTGACATGACAAAAGACGCAGGCGCTGGTCCTTACGGAAATCCATACAGATGGAGACCATTAACTTGGAAAGTTGACGGAAAAGAATATTGTAACGAACGTGCTGCAGGAACTCAACAAACAGGTTTCACTTTCATTTCTCAATTACGTTCGTGGTTACCGGATCCAATCGGCGGTATAATTTGGTTTGCTGTTGATGATGCTGCAAATACAGTTTTTACTCCGATTTATTGCGGTTCAAACCGTGTGCCCGAAACTTTTGCAAAAGGAAACGGAAAAATGATGGAATGGTCGGAAAATTCTGCTTTCTGGATTTTTAATCAAGTTTCTAACTTTGCTTATACCAGATACAGCGATATTCACCCTGAAATTGCTGAAATGCAACAAAAAATTAATAAGAAAAATTATGCTTATGTTAATGCAATAGACAAAGGTGCTGCCGAAATATATAAAACTGATAAAATTGCAGCTGTTGAATTTATTACCGATTATTCTGTTAACACTGCAAACGATTTAACATATAAATGGAAAGAATTTTATAAATATCTTTTCATGAAATATATGGACGGAAATATTAAAACTCCAAACCCGGGACATTTGAATCCTAACGTGAAACAACCGGGATACAGTCCTGAATTTTTAAAAATTATTGTTGACCAAACAGGAAAAAAACTTCTTGTTCCGGAAGGAGGAAGCCATTAATTTTATAAAGAAACTTATTTTTAACAGCCGTCTAACTAACGGCTGTTTTTTTTTGATTATTGAATTACAATTCAGAAAAAAATTAATTCCTAAAATGTTAACTTAGAATGACATTTTGAATTTTAAAAATTGGATAGGATAGTGGATTTGTTAAAAAAAATTGCAAAATGTTTTGGCTTTACCTTGCAAAATTAGTAGATTTACAAAATACGTAAGCACTGCCTTACACATTTAATTTATATACTATGAAAAATTATATTCGCCAAAACTACATAGATAGGATTAAGCCATTTATTAATAAGCAGTTAATAAAAGTTTTAACGGGACAACGACGAGTAGGGAAAAGTTATATTCTTTCTCAATTGGTTGACATCATAAAAGAACAAGAGCCGGAATCAAATATAATTTTTATTGATAAAGAAGCATTTGAGTTTGATTTTTTAAAATCTTACATTGATTTATATAATTATATAAAAACAAAAAGTTCAGCATCAAAAAATTATATATTCATCGATGAAATTCAAGAAATTTCAGAATTTCAAAAAGCACTAAGGAGTTTGCTTTCCGAAAATATATATGATATTTATTGCACCGGCAGCAATGCATATACTCTATCGGGAGATTTGGCAACTTTACTTGGAGGCAGATATATCGAATTTAGAATTCACAGTTTATCTTTCTCCGAATTTATACAATTTCATCAATTAGAAAATAACACGGAAACATTAAACAGATATTTAAAATATGGAGGATTACCATTTCTAATTCATTTGCCTAATGATGAAAAAACAATATTTGAATATCTCAAAAATATATATAACAGTATATTTTTTAAAGATATTGTAAGCAGATACCAATTGAAAAATGTATCATTTTTAACAGATTTAACTAAATTTACGGCGGAGAATTGCGGGAGTTTATTTTCTGCTCGCAAAATAAGTCAATATCTAAAATCTCAACAAATAAAAGCTTCTCCCGAAGTTATTATCAATTATTTATCTTATCTCGAAAATGCTTTTTTTATTCACAGAGTTAAAAGAACTGATATTGAAGGAAAAAAAATATTTGAAATTGGCGAAAAACTTTATTTTGATGACATCGGATTACGAAACAGTATTATCGGTTATAGAAAAACAGATATTGGAAAAATAATGGAAAATGCTGTTTATCTGCATTTATTAATAAATGAATGGTCTGTTACAGTGGGATTTAGTAATCAGTTGGAGGTTGATTTTGTTGCAACCAAAAATGGTGAAAAAATGTATATTCAAGTTGCATATTTACTCCAAAACAATTCTACAATTGAACGAGAATTTGGCAATTTATTGGCTATTGAAGACAATTATAAAAAAATTGTAATAACTATGGATAAGCTTGAGCAAGGAAATTCATATAAAGGTATTTCAATAATAAATTTAAAAGAATTTTTGTCTGACGAAATATAATATTGAAAGTAAATATATCATTAATCACCATTTATAATATGCTTTTAAAAATTGGATAGGAGAGTGGATTTGTTAAAAAAAATTGCAAAATATTTTGGCTTTGCCTTACAAAATTAGTAAATTTACAAAATCCGCAAGCACTGCCTTATACATTTAATTTATTCTTAAAATTTCATTGCTAAAAATATTCTTAAAATTTTGCAATTCGCTTTTACTTTAAATTTAAAAAATATAACGTAAAACAATTCCTGCAAAACTCACATTTACTGCCTGACTTGTAATTGGTTTATACGGATATTTAATGTAAGGTTCAAATGCAATTTCGCTGTTATGAATTTTATAACGATATGACAAACTGAAATTTATAACTTTTGCAAAATCGAAATGATTAAATGCAGGTTCCGAAGTATTTGTATTGCTCTTATTAATAACTACTTTATCTGTATATCCGCCGGTTACAACATCAAATACCGTTTTGGTTTGATAATTATAATTCACAATGCTATATTCTTGTTTTATATAAGCAAACGATGATAAGCCAAACTCGCAATACATTGAATTTTTTCTTTTCTTCATTATCTGGAATTGCATATTCATTGGAATATCTACTGCAATAATATTTGCTTTTGAACTTTCCGGATTTGTTGAATATATTGCTCCGTTTTCCGGAATTGCTGCATCAAGTTCATAATTATTATTACTCGGACTATTATCAAAACTAAATTTTTGAGTTGTGAAAACAATTCCGGTATTTAAACTAATTTTTTTATTAATAGGAATTTCGGTACTAAACCCGAGACTCATTCCTCGTTCATCATTTGTATTGAGAGTGTTTGACGAAGAATTTCCGGCCAACATTGCGCCAAACTTTACTTCATTTCGAGTTTTATTTTCTTCAAATATTAATGGTTTAAATTCTTCTTTTCCTTTCAAATATGCCAAATTTTCAACCGAATCTTTTTCTAAAGATATTTTTGCAAATCCTTTTTCTTCAATATTTTCAACAATATTTGAAGTATCTAAATTTATTAGCAATTCTGAATTTTTATTTCTTTCAATAATTTTATTTTCAGAAATATAAACTTTATCGTTTTTATTATTTACTTTTTCAATTTTAGTTGCTTTATTTTTTTCGATATTAAAATTTGATTTTTTTGATTTAACACTCTCAATGTCTGTTTTTGTTTTTACTTTATTTTCTGAAAAATTTATATTTTGGATTTCGCTGTTATTTTTTGTTTCGTTAAAATATAAATATGTCATTAAAGCTGTTGTAATAAATAAAGTTACAACAGCTGCTTTTGCCCAAAACGGAAGTATTAAGAAAAATTTTCTGTTTTTCTTTTGAAGTTTTTCTTTCATCATATTCCAATGTTCCGAATTAAATTCAGGAGAAAAACCGGCAAAATCTGTTCTTATTTTTGCAGCTAATTTATCGTCAAATTGCTTCATAATATTCAAATTCAAAATGTTTAACAAATGCAGCTCGCAACAATTTTTTTGCTCGCGTAAGGTTCACTCTCGAACTGCTTACAGCGATATTCAGCATTTGTGCAATTTCTTCGTGTTTATATCCTTCAATTTCGTATAAGTTAAATGTAACTCTGTATATTTCGGGCAATTCGTTTAATAATTTTAAAATATCTTCTACATTCAAATTATCAACGGCATCGGGTTCAGGTTCAAAATTTGTTTCTTCTTCATACCAAATTTTAATTTTTGAATTTTTCCTGTAATAATCAATTGCGGTATTAACAACAATTTGCCTAAACCACGGTTTAAATTCCTTTTCAAAATCAAATCCTTTAAAATTTTCAAAAACTTTTAAATAACTGTCGTTAAGCACTTCAACAGCTTCATCTTTTGAATAAGTGTATCTCAAACAAATTGACATGCCGTAGGAATAGAACTGTTTATACAACATTTCCTGATACTTAAGCTTATTATTTAAGCAGCCTTTTAATATTTTTATTAATTCGGAATCCAACAGCAAATATTTTAGGATAATTTTTACAAAGATAATTTGTTTTTAATCATTTTTTATGGTCAAAATCTATTAAAAAAATGTTATTCCTATTCTAATTGCCAATCTGTTGTATTCATATTTAAGTATTGAATTTTCCCAATCGCTAATTGTTTCGCTTGTTAGTTTCTGATATCTGTAACCAATATTCAAATTTAATTCTGCCGATTTTGAAACCTGAAATTTTATTCCCGGTGAAATTTCAAAATTAAATCCTCCTTTAAAACTTTCGGTATAATAATAAATATATTGCGGATGATTTGAAGCCGGAAACGAATATCCGGTTTTAAAATTCAGAAAAGGAGAAATTTTATTGTTTTTAATAAAAACACTAAGGCTAAAATATGACGGAATAATCTGAAGATCAAAACTTTCGATTCCTAAACCTGCACCAATTCTAATATACGGATTTAAAATATAACCTAATTCTGTTTGAAATGAAGGAGAGAGATTTCTTCCGTTTTCATTTCCGCTTTCTAATAAAATTCCGAGATTTGAATTCCAATAAAATCCTTTTTCTTTTGGTGAAATTGAAATTTTATTTGATTCGTTTTCAATTAAAGTATCAAATTTTATTCTTTTAATTTCTTCATTTTCAAAAACCCATACGTTTTTGCAAAGCGATTCTATTTTTGTTGAGTTGTTTAATTGCTCGCTTATTTTTCCGTAAATTATTGAACCGTTTTTCAAAAATATTGCATCAGTTTTTGTTTCAGATTGAGCAAATGTTTCTTTACTGAAGAAAACAGTCTGCAAAATCAAAAATATTTTAAAAATTTGTTTCATAAATTATGATTTATCAATTTAAAATTTATTTACTTCCTATTTTTATCCGTCTGACCGCTTTGAGCGGTCTGACGGATACTTGAAAGTTTCATTTGTATATATTAAATTTATTTATCTCCGCTAACCGGAATTCTACTTATTTCAACAATATTATTAACATCAGAATAATCATACATTATTATTCCTTCTTGTCCCGACATAATTAAAATATTATTATACGGAATTACATCAAAAGTTTTTATATCCGGAAAAGTTTTAATCAAATTATTGTCGATATTCAAAACATCGGAAATATTATAAATTTTTAAACCTGCATCTCCGTCGCAAATGAAGAGCAAATCATTATCTATTCCCAATCCGTGCGGATTATACATTTCGTAAGATTTTAGAAGAATAGGTTCTTTAATGTTTTCGAGCGAAACAATATCAAGTTCGTTAATTGTATTTGCGCAATTATTACCGGAGCGAAGCGTAACAAAAGCGTAATTTTCGTTCACAACAACCGGGTCGCAACTTGTAACATGGCTGTATTCAGAAATATATGTTGGATGTTTTGTATCGCGGACATCGTAAATATACATTCCGTTTGTGCTTCCTATGAATAGATTATCGCCATAAACAAATAGAGTTTCGATATTCCAAAATGTTGAAATACTGTCGCTTTTCTTAATTTCTTGTGTTCCAATATCAAAAATCTTCAATTCATAACCGTTATTTATTGCATAAAGTGCATTTCCTTTAATTGCAAAACGTGCCATAGAACCCGCAATTCCAACGTTTCCTGTTCCGTTACTTGTTGAAGCTCCGTCGATATTTAACGAATACTCCAAATACATATTATTATATCTGATATAATCGGTTTCGGTAGTTGTAATTTGTTCAACTTTCCAAGCTACTACAACACCTTTTGTCGGGTCAACATCTGCCATCGGATAATACCAATCTATAACCGGATAAATATTCGGAAAAGCATTTTCAACTCTGTCAATTACGAACGGTTCTTTCGGATTTGTAATATCCAACTCAACCAAATCAACGTAACTGTCGGCATATAAAATATTTCCTTTTATAGCCATATCAACGTTTCCGGGAATATTAATGAAACAAACATAAACCGGAGTTTCCGGATTTGTGTTATCAAAAACGTGAATTCCTTTGTTTATATCATTCAAAAACAAATAATTATCTTTGATATAAATTTTTCCGGCATTTTCTATTTCTTGTTGTTCGGTAATTTTAACTGCTTTGTTAAAATCTTCGTGCGACATATAAACCGGAACATTAGCCATAAATGTTCGTTCTTGGGTAACTTTATCGTTACACGAAAAAATAATTCCGGCAAACAGAATAACTGAATAAATTAAAAGTCGATTTTTCATAATTTTTATATTTTGGGTTTAATATTTTTCTAAAAAGAATTCTTTATAAAACATTACGCAACAAAAACATAAAACGCTACATCGAAATCAATTTTAAATTAAAATATTTTTTATGATATTGGTTCTGAGCAATTAAAGATTTTAATTTGGGAAGTTTTTTAAATTGATATTTCTGTTATTATAAATTCACTTTTTTGTTTGGACTGAAATTTTAAATCCGAATTTTCAATTTCTTCAATTACCAGAAAATCGCTTTTGTTTAATTCATGATTTTCAATTTCTATTTTTCCGGATAAAATGTAAACAAATATCATAAATGATTTTTTGTTTGATTTAATTTGAAATATTTGATTTTCTTCTAAAGTTTCGGCAATAATATTTCCGGTGACTTTGCCTTTTGTCATTAAATTAAAATCGATGCAAAGTCCAACAGAACTTGTTTTCCAATCGCCCGAAAACTCATCGGTTTCAAATTTTGAAAGTTGCTTTTTATATTTATTTTCATGAAAAATTTCTATTTCACCTTCAAGAATCATCAATTTTCTTGAAATTCCGGGCAAACTTGTAAAAACGGATTTTTCGGACAAAACGTTTGCTGTACTTATTCTAAAATCGAAATTTCGTTTTGAATATTCTGCATTTTCGGGGAAAATATATAGTTGAGTTGTTGTTCCACCCGACCAAATATTTGTCGTAAATTCTTCGGAACGAATAATTTTATATTGCATTTATTTTAAGTATTTAGTATTAAGTATATAGTATTAAGATAAAAGGGAAAAAATCATACTTCTAAACTCAAAAAGTCTGCTTTCAGTGGATTTAGGGGTCATTGCCAAATTATAAATTATGAAATTAGCTAAGAAAAATTAATATTAAATACTAAATACTAAATACTAAATACTAAATACTAAATACTAAATACTTAATACTAAACGCTAAATCCATGAAACTTACAATAAGAATATTAAGAATATTTATCGGGATAATATTTACATTTTCCGGATTTGTGAAAGCGGTTGACCCGATTGGCACACAAATAAAATTTGAAGATTATTTTTTGGCAATGGGAATAGAATGGCTTTCGCCCGCCGCATTATTCTTTTCATTTTTGATGAATGCAGCCGAGTTTTCTCTTGGGATTATGTTAATTATTAACACTTTACCAAAATTTTCGGTAATTGCCGCAATAGCTCTGATGACAGTTTTTACTCCGCTAACTCTTTGGCTTGCAATATATAATCCGGTTACAGATTGCGGTTGCTTTGGCGATGCAATTACTCTTACAAATTGGGAAACTTTTTGGAAAAACATAATTATTTTGGCAATTCTTATTTTTTTATTGATAAAAAGAAATTATTTAAATTCGCGCTTAATACTTAAAAAGGAAGTATTTTTTTCGTCGGTTATATTTGCAAGTGCTTTTATATTTGAATTTTACAATATAATAAAATCACCCTTAATAGATTTCAGACCATACGCTGAAGGAACAAATATTATTAAAAATATGGAATATCCGAAAAATGCAGAAAAAGATATTTATGAAACAAAAATTGTTTATAAAAACTTAAAATCCGGAGATAAAAAAGAATTTAATATTGAAAATTGTCCGTATGACGACACTCTAACTTGGGCTTTTGATACAACAATTAATAAATTAATAAAAAAAGGCTACGAACCGCCGATACACGATTTTGTAATTTCCGATTTAAACGGAAACGACATCACCGAAAATATTCTTTCAAATAAAAATTATTCTTTTATAATAATTTCTAACGATTTGAAGGAAAGCAACGAAAAAGAAATTTCAAAATTAAAGCTTATTGCAAAATTTGCCGAAGAAAATCATTTAAAGTATTATTGTTTTACTGCTTCCGGAGAAAAAGATATAAAAAGATATTCACTAAGATATCCGCGAAGTATTAAGTTTTTCACTGCCGACAAAAAAATGCTTCAAACTTTTGTGAGGTCAAATCCGTCGCTTATAATATTAAAAAATGCGGTTATAATTAAAAAATACAGCTATTTTGAAATTCCGGGAATAGAAAATTTAAAGAAGTATATTAAATAATTTTATTTCAATTATATAATTATTCAATTATATAATTATTCAATTATACAATTATATAATTATTCAATTATTCAATATCTGAATTAACTGAACGGCTAAGCCCTCACCATAAGTAATTAAGAATTAAGATTGAACGAATGATTCACATTTCCACATTTTCAAATTATTAATTAATCATAATTGTAAGTGCAAAACCGAAAGTGTTTGTTTTTGTTGTATTTCTTCCGAATAAATTTAACGAATAATTTATTACCAAAATAAAATTCTCGGCTCGCTCAAAAGTAAATCCCGGATTTACGGAAAACGAACTTGCCGAACCGGCAGAATATTTTGCCCGATAATAGTCAAATCCGCTTACAAACTGTATTTTATCTGTAAAATAATAACCGAAGTCCGAAGCGACAAATATTTCTGAAACAGGTAAAATTGCATTTCGTTTAAAATATTTTTGTGTTTGCAAATGAACGTCGAAACCTATTTCGTCGCAAAAATTTTTAGAAATAACAATTCCTGCTGCAGCACTTGTAGGAATTCCTTCGTTAATCAAATCGGAATAATTTGTCAGCGGAACGTTTATTCCTCCAATTAAAGCCAAATTAATAAATTTGTTTTTAATATGATATTTTGCTCCGCCCGAAATATTTTCGCCGTTTACCGGAACAAAAACTCCGGCTTCAAAATCGTTTGTAACTCCGTAGCTGAACCTGAAAGCCAAGTCGGACTCGAAAATAACGCTATCGTTGTTTAATTTTATAAAATCTGAGTTATTGCTCCAAAATCCGTTTGTTTGCGAAACCGAATACGAAGGTTCAAATTCTATGTGTGCCGCCGGAACGCAAGTTGCACAAACCGTTCCGAGTTTTGATGCCGATACGCCGGCAACCTGAGAATATATTTCGTTTACCGTCGAAATTAATACTACCGTTAAAAATAATTTTGTTACTTTTTTCATATCATATTTTTTTTTGCAAAAATGATAAAGCTTTTTCCTAAATCAAATACCTTAAAATTGGTATTTATTTAAAATACGATAAAATTATATCTAAAATTTCGGTAAATTATTTTTTTATTCCGTTTTACAAATAAAAAAAACGTAATTGGTCAGACAATTACGTTTTATATTTTTTAGAATGAATAAAATTATTTCACCTTTCTCACAATATCAATTATAGTTCCGTCGACCCATTTTATTGCGGCAATAATTTTATCGTCGAAAGCAGGTTTTTCCGGAATTCCGCAAATTTTTTCGGCTTCTTCTTTCAACTCTTGAATTGTTTTTATCGGTAAACCGGAATTCTTAACTTTTTCTATTAAATCGGTTCTTAGCGGATTTATTGCAATTCCTCTTTCAGTAACAATTACATCAATTAATTCTCCCGGACCGCAAATTGTTGTAACTTCATCAACCACAACAGGTATTCTGTTTCTGAAAAGCGGCAACGGTAAAATTACAGTTTTGCTGAACAAACAATTTTGCCAACCGCCTATTCCGTGCATCAAAAGTCCGTCGGAATGTGTTACAACATTTGCATTATAATTCACGTCAACTTCTGTGGCTCCGAGAATTACAACATCAACAATTCCGGCAAAATTTCCTTTGCTGTGGTAATTATAACTTGTAAACGGACTTGTTGCCAAATGATTCGGATTTTCTCGCATTGAACGAACTCCTTCTAAATCAAATGTTTGCCCGTCGAGAATATATTCAATCAAACCTTCTTCAAGCATTTGAACAAGATATTTATTGCTTCCGCCTCGTGCAAACCTTGCTTTTATTCCGCGTTCACGCATTATATCGCCAAAATATTGACTCACGGAAAGTGATGTTCCGCCGGCTCCGGTTTGAAACGAAAATCCGTCTTTTATAATTCCGGTTACATCACAAAACTTTGCTGTCATTTCTGCAAGTAAAAGTCTGTCAGGGCTTTTTGTTATTTCGGTTGTTCCGGAAACAATTTTTTCCGATTCGCCAACTTTATCAACCAAAACTGTAAAATCGACATAATTTCCTTGAATTTGCCAAGGAACGCACGGGAATGGAATCATATTATCGGTAACAACAATAACTTTTTCGGCATATTGCGAGTCGGCAAGAGCAAAACCTAAAAGTCCGCTGGCCGAAGAACCTGTAACACCGTTTGCGTTTCCGAAAGAATCGGCTGTTCCTGCAACAATAACAGCAATATCAATTTGAACTTCTCCGTCTTGAACTGCCTGATAACGACCGCCGTGAGAACGCAAAATTGCAGTTCCTTTCATTTTTCCTTCCGAAGTAAATTTTCCTAAAGCGCCGTTCATACTTCCTTCTATTCTTTGAATTGTTCCGTCTTCCAAATATGGAATTAAATGTGAATGACATGGAAATGAAGCCGAAGGAAACCAGCGTAAATCTTTAATTCCGAGTTCGTGAGCAATATCAAACACTTGATTCATAATTAAATCGCCATTTCTGAAATGATGATGAGA
>DZBS01000064.1 GCA_022729995.1 Draconibacterium orientale
TAATTTTAATATGTAATTTTGCTCAAGCATTTATTTTAATTTTACATTTCGGGCAAAATAGTTTTTGCCTTTTTAGAATTCAATTTATTCTTATAAAACTCTTTATCAGCAATATATAATTCCTTTTTCACAATTGCATAAACTCTTTGTTCTTTATCTTTAAATTGAATATCAACAGAATATGAAATTTCTTTGCTTTCGGAAACTCTGCTTTTTATTTCTGAAATAATTTCATCGGAAATTATAAAAACAGCATAAACTTTCTTTTTTATAGGTTTAATAAATTTTATTTCTGCCGATTTATCCCAAACAACATAATTTTTGCCCAAAATTTTTATTAACTGAATCATATAAATCGGGTCGAGAGCACCGTAAATACTTCCGCCAAAAACCGAACCCACGTAATTTCGTGTTGCCAATCTCAAACGCAATGAAACGTCAACACGTTTCCAATCCGAAGCAATAAATGTAACATTTCCGCCTGTTCGTCTGTAGGCCGGAAAAATATTAAATCCAAACCTGAAAAGTTTAGTATGTAAATTTTCTTTTACTGTCATCTCAAAATATTTTTTGCTAAAATACATTTTATCGGTTCAATTTTAAATTAAAAATCTTAGATTTGTTGATATTTTTAAAAAAAATTTCAATTAATTATGATAAAAAAAATCTTTTTAGCAGTAATATTATTTTTCAGTTTTAATATTGGTTTTTCGCAATTAAACCAAGTTTCATGGCAATCGGAACCACTTTCAATCGACGGAGCATCATTCGATTGGGGAAAATCTTTTCGTTATTTCGATTCAAAAACAAGAATAAGATATAATATTTCAAACGACAGCAATTATATATATTATTGTTTTCAGCCTGTAGATGAATACGTTAAAGCTCAAATCCTTAGAGCCGGAATTGAAACCACTTTTTATCCGAAAGTGAAACCAAAAAGAACCGGAATTATAAAATATCCATTACCTTTAGAAAAACCCGACGGAAAACAAACAATGGCTGAAGCAGATAATTTTGAAGCTTTTTTTACATCATTTAAACTTTTCAATAAAACCTTTAATTCTGAAGGATTTCTTACTAAAAACGGAACTTTTCCTCTTGAAAACGAAACAGGAATTTCAGCTAAACTTGACAGAGAAACTAACGGATTACTTTGTTATGAAATAAAAATTCCAATTTCGGAATTATATGGCGAAAATTATAATTTGGAAGAAATTTCAAAGGAAGATTTAAAAGTTAAATTAAAAGTCAACCAAATAGTTGTAAAAACGAAGAATAAAGATAATCAAAACCAAGGCGGAATGTATTCTCAAGGCGGACAATACGGAAATAATTATTCGGGCAGTTATTCGCAACGAAATCAATATTCAAATCAATATCAAGGTCAGCAAAATTCATTCACAATTCAAGGTAAAACATTGGTATACAAAATGAAACTTGCTAATAAACCGGAATAAACTTTATGAAAATTTTTAGTGCAGATAAAGTTAAAATTGCTGATTCATATACAATTAAATATGAACCAATTTCATCAATAAATTTGATGGAAAGAGCTGCAAATGCTGCATTTGAAAAGATATTGGAAATATATCCGGAATCTGTAAATTATTCGGTTTTTGCAGGTCCCGGAAATAACGGCGGCGACGGACTTGTGATTGCTCGACATCTTTTTCTTGCTCAGAAAAATATAAATGTTTTCATTTTAAATATTAGCAAAAATTTCAGTTCCGATTTCAATATCAATTTAAAAAGATTAAGCGATATAAATTTTAATAATATTTTTTATATCGAAAATGAAATTGATTTTCCTGAAATTTCTGAAAACGATATTATTATTGATTCTGTTTTTGGCTCCGGATTATCAAGAAATATTGACGGTTTGGCAAAAACCGCAATCGAAAAAATAAATAATTTAAAGAATCAAATTATAGCAATTGATATTCCTTCCGGATTATTTGGCGAAAAGAATTCTCATATTGAGCAAACAATAATAAAAGCAAATCATACACTAACTTTTGAATTCCCTTTTTTATCTTTTTTCTTCCCCGAAAATATAGATTTTGTCGGGAATTTTCATGTAATTCCGATAGGTATTCATCGTAAATTTATAAAGGAAACAGAAACAAATTTTTATTATATTGAAAAAGAAGATATAAAATTAAAAACCAGAGAGAAATTTTCGCATAAAGGCACTTACGGGCATTCGCTAATAATTGCCGGAAGTTACGGGAAAGCCGGCGCAAGCGTTTTATCTTTAAGAGCTGCACACAGAATTGGCGCCGGACTTGTAACAGGTTTTGTTCCAAAATGCAATTATAAAATTGTTCAAATTTCCAGTCCGGAAACAATGCTGATTATTGACGATTCAAAGAAATTTCTGAGCAAAATGCCTGACATTGAAATATTTAATTCTATTGCAATTGGACCCGGAGTCGGTTTTTCCGAATTAACAGTTCAAATGCTTGAAGAATTAATAAAATCATCGAAAATTCCTTTAGTTATTGATGCCGATGCAATTACAATAATTTCACAAAACAAAGATTTCCTAAATTATATTCCCGAAAACTCAATATTTACGCCACATCCAAAAGAGTTTGAAAGATTAGTCGGAAAATCGGAAAATAATTTTGAAAGATTAAAATTACAACAAGATTTTGCTAAAAAATATAAATGTTTTGTGATTTTGAAAGGCGCTAACACAATGACTGTAACACCCGAAGGAAAGTGTTATATAAATTCAACCGGAAATGCGGGAATGGCAACAGCCGGAAGCGGCGATGTTCTTACAGGAATAATTTGCGGACTTTTGGCACAGAAATATTCGCCCGAAGAAGCTTGTATATACGGAGTTTTTCTACACGGACAAGCCGGTGATTTTGCAAAATTTCATAAATGCGAAAATGCTCTTATTGCTTCTGACATTATTGAAAATTTACCGTCGGCATTTCAGATTTTTGAAGTTTCTAAAACTGAAAATAAATAAACTCTTGCAGACCAAAATTCCCAAAACCAATCATTATTAAAATTAAGGTATAATATATTGAATATCTCACAATTAGATTTTGTTCAGATACAAAAGTTATAATATCTTTTTTTCTTTCAATAAAATGAACAATAAATAAAAGAGATGAAAGTATAATATTTATTGCAACAGAAGTTCGGTCGAACGAAAGTTTTATTAACGAAAAATCGAATAAATTTTGAATTAATGTGTATGCAATTGTTATCGACTTTGAACGAAAAAAAATCCATGCAAAATTAACTAATGCAAAAACAAATATAATTTTAAAAACCTTGAATAATTTGTATTTATAAAACACCAAAACACCAAATCTACTGTTAAATAAACGTTCAGAGATATAATAAATTCCGTGTAACATTCCCCAAATGATAAATGTCCAACTTGCTCCATGCCAAAATCCACTTAAAACAAAGGTAATCATCAAATTAAAATAAATACGTATTTTTGTTTTACTTCTATTTCCTCCCAAAGGAATATACACATAATCTCTAAACCAAGAACTTAGTGTAATATGCCAACGACGCCAAAATTCGGCAAAGCTTTTTGAAAAATACGGCAAATTAAAATTAATACTAAGTTCATAACCTAATATTCGTGCAGAACCTCGTGCAATATCATTATATCCCGAAAAATCTCCATAAATTTGAACACCAAAGAATAATGTAACCAAAAGAATATCAAGCCCTTGATAGTTTGACGGATTTGAATATACAATTTCAACAAATCGCTGCATGCTGTCGGCAATTACAATTTTTTGAAAAAATCCCCAAAAAATCAATTTCAAACCGCTTGTAACTCTTTTGTATTCAAAAACATGCTTTTTTTCAAATTGAGGCATCAATTTAGAAAAACGTTCTATCGGACCCGCAACTAATTGCGGAAAAAAAGAAACAAACAATGCAAAATTCCAAAATTTGTTTTCCGGAATATTTTTCTTCCTATAAACATCAATTGTATAACTCATTGTTTGAAAAGTATAAAACGAAATACCGACCGGAAGTATAAAATCGTTAAATGTTTTTGAATATTCCAAATTGAAAACAGATAAAAACCTGAATAGATTTCTATCAAAAAAATTAAAATATTTGAATCCAAACAAAATACCCAAGTTTACTATTATGCTTAAAATCAAAAACATGTTTTTTTTACGAATATTGCCGGTTTTGTAAATTTGTTTTGCAGCAACAAAGTCGACCAATGTTGACAAAAGCAATAAAAAAATGTATTCGGGTTTCCAAGCAGCATAAAAAAACCAACCTGCCAAAAGCAATAAAATCTTGCGATGTTTAACTTCTTTCAGCAAAAAATAAATCATTGCCGTAAGAGGAAAAAAAAGAAGATATTGAAACGAATTAAAAAGCATTTTTAAACGACTTAAAGTGCTAAAATAATATTTTTAAATTTATAATAATCTATATTCAATTTTCAAATAGCCTAATTTTCAAATTATTAAATTAAAAAAAGCCACTAAGACACCAAAACAAAAAGAAAATTAAATTGTATAATTTAAGAACCATTTTCAAATTATCTCATTTTCAAAATAGCAAATCATCACATTAGCACATTAGCAAATTATATTCCAACAACTTTAATTTCTGTTCTTCGATTTAAAGCTCTGTTTTGCTCAGTTTCATTATCTGTGAAAGGAGCTTGCGATGCAAATCCTTTGAACGAAAGCCTCTTAGCCGAAATTCCTTTTAAAATTAAATATTCATAAACCGATTTTGCTCTGTTTTCTGAAAGAATTTTATTATGCTGTTCGTTTCCGGTATTATCTGTATGTCCGCCAATTTCAAGTTTTATGTTTGGATTTTTAATCAAAAAATTGTATGTTTTATCAAGTTCCACATTCGACTCCGGTTTTAAAACGTAAGAATCGGTATCGAAAAAAACATTGTTAAGAATTGTTACATATCCGACTTTTATTGGCGACAAAGGCACATCTAATTTGTAGCCGTTTTGTGTTTCAAAATCAGATTTTTTCACAACAAAATTTTGTGAATAAAATAAATATCCTTCTTTATCAACATTAAAAGCATATTTTCCTTGCGGAATGCAAATTAAAAATTCACCTGTTACATCGTCGGAAAATGAACTTGTAACTGTATCGCCTTTTGTCAAATCGAAAATATAAAAATTTGCTTTCAACTTTTTTAGAGTTTCGGAATCGTAAACAACTCCTTCGATATAATAAACAGGCTCTGGTTTATCTATTTCGGGCATATCAAATTCATACAAATCCATTCCGCCGAAACCTTGAGGATATGAAGCCGAAAAATAAGCTTTATTGCCTTTTGCATTCAATATCAAACTAAATTCTTCGTTCCAAGTATTTATCGGATAGCCAAGATTTTTTGCAATTCCGAAATTTCCCGAACTGTCTTTTACGCACATAAATAAATCGGAACGTCCCATTCCCAAATGTCCGTCGGACGAAAAATATAGAGTTTTGTTGTCGTGATGAATAAACGGAGATTGTTCATTTTTAGAAGTATTAACATTTTTGCCTGCATTCACGGCTTTTCCCCAAGAACCGTCAGATTTTTTTTTGCAATACCAAATATCTATTCCTCCAAAACCGCCGGGACGATTTGAAACAAAAAATAATGTTTTTCCGTCGGAAGAAAACGAAGGTTGCGACTCCCAATAATATGAATTTACAGGCGTTCCGACATTTTCAGGCTCGGTCCACTCATTTCCTTTTTTATATGAAACAAAAATATCGCAACTCCCATAAGATTTTCCGTGTGCATTTTGTTTTACTGCATTGTCGCATGAAGTAAAAAATAGTATTTTCCCGTCGGACGAAATTGTTTGTGCACCTTCGTTAAACTCGGTATTTACAGGTGCTCCAAAATTATGAGCTGCAAGCCAAACTCCGGAATTATCTTTTATTGAGATAAAAAAATCTTCTTGTGTGTCGTTCTGACTTTTAATTTCGGCAATTCCGTTTCTCGGAACCGACACAGTATAAATAAGTTTGCTTTCGTCGGCAGAAATTGCGGGCAAATACTCATCAAATTTTGAGTTGATATTTTCGCCTAAATTTATCGGTTTAAATTCCACCGGATTTGCAATAAGGTTTAATGCAAAATCGCAAAGTATTGTGTTTTCATTAATTTCATTCTCAAACTTTTTGAAATTATCAAGTTTTCGGAGTTGTTCCAAATGAATTTTTGCATCGGAATATTTTCCTGTAAGCATTTCGGCTTTTGACAAGGAAAAATAAGCGTTTGCATTTTTTGTAGGATTTATTTCTATTGCTTTTTTAAGAACTTGAATTTTTTTTTCGTATTTTCTTTGTTCGCTGTAAATGTCTGACAACAAATAATATACTTCTATAAAATTTGGTTCTTTTTCCAAAGCACTTTCGCAAAAGAAAATAGATTCATCATAATTATAGCTTTCGTAGGTTTTTAATGCTTGTTCAAAAAGGCTTATTGCTTTTTTGGATTTAACACTGTAATCTTGTGAAAAAGAATTTGTTGCAATTACAAACAGAAATATTGGCAAAAGAAATAATGTCTTCATTGATTTTTTTAATAAAGATAAGAAATTCTGTATTATGTAGAACAAAATTATTTGTAACTCGGGCAATCGCAACCTTTTCCGTTCGGGTCGGGCAAACTAAATCTAATCCCGAATGTTAGTCCAAACGATTTTGGAGCAGAATGAATTATTCCCACGGAAAATTCTGTTTTTTTTGATAAAAAGTAATTATATTCTGCACCTCCGCTAAGCCATGAAACTTTGTAATTGAAATTATCTGTAGTTTTAAATCCTTCTTCGTTAATATATTCAGGAATTTGATCGCGAAGTGAAGCATAATGAAATGTGGGACCAAAAATCAAACTAAAAGAATGTTTGTAATATTTAACTAATTTATATTTTAAAGCAATTTGCGCTAATCCGGAAAGAGTGCCAAATCTGTCGACGTATATTCCGGCAGAAATTTTAAAATATGCTTTTTTAGAAAATTTATTTTCGTAATTCAAAACTAATCCGGGTTCAAAAGTAAAAGTTCCTGAATTATCAATTTTCTTATTGAAAATTAATTTATTTGTTTCGGCAAAAGGATGAGCTGTAATTGTTAATAAGCTTACTGTCATATTGTTTTGTGCTAATAAAATATCGGCAAAAAACAAAAAAATTGGTATAATAAATAATTTTTTCACGTTTACTTTTCTTATATAAACGATATTTTTTGTGAAGTATTGCAAAATCAACAACCTGTACAATCCGGTGTTTTATACTTTTGATTGTATTTTTTATCTATTATAACTTGCTCTGTTTTAATGCAATATATTTTTTGGTTTCGTAAAGCTTTATTGTGCCCGACAGAAGTTTCGGGAAAAGCTTTTTTCCTGAAAAAGATATTTACACCCAAACCTAAAAGTGCAATTGCTACTAAAGCTATTGATAATATGAATATTTGAAGAAACATTTTTTTGATTTTTTATTTAATGCAAATTTATGAATAATAATTTTATTGAAAAGTTTTTATTTAGATTGATTTTGTAATAGAGGAATTTATTTAGAAATGTTTAATCTGTTTATTTTTAAATGTCAGAACTTTTCCAGTTTTTTCGTGATAGAAATATCCTAAATAATCATTCTTATATGTATCGAGAGATAAATTCAATATTATATTTTTTTTGTTTCATATTTACTCTTTATTGTATCCCAATTTTTAAAATCTGTTTCGCCTTTTTCGATTTTTTTAAGTCGATTTTCTAAAATTTCTTTATGAGAATTTGGAATTTGAGTATCTTCATCATTTATTTCAATTATTTCAACATAATTAAATTCTTTTAGTAATTTAATGAAGAATGCAAATTTGAATTTTTACTTTATTGATATGGTTAGTAGCATTTTAAGTATAATTGAATATTTACAAAGTTAATATTTTTTTATATATTTTACAAGAAAAAAAGACTTGACCGAAATACCGGTCAAGTCTCAAAATTTAATAACTACGAAAATTAATTAATTTTTAATCGTCGCATAAAAATTTCTCTTCAGCTGTTCTTCCGTATAAAAATTCAATTTTCATTTGATACTTTTGCATTAAAAAATTTCTTTTAACTTTTAATGTCGGTGATAAATCACCTGTATCGGGTGTCCATTCTTGGCAAGTTAAAGCAAACTTTTTAATTTGCATGTGTTGGTCAAATCTTTTGTTGTAACGATCTACTTCTTTTTGTATTCTTGCAACAACTTTCGGGTTTTTAACCAAATCTAAATTGCTTCTGAAAACAACATGATGCAACGAAGCCCAATTATGAAGATATTCAAAAACAGGAGCAATAATAGCGGCACAATATTTTTCGCCGTCGCCCACAACCATAAGTTGCTCAATAAACGGCGACTCTTTAAATTTATTTTCAATTGGTTGAGGTGCAACATATTTTCCGGTTGAAAGTTTGAAAAGTTCTTTTTTTCTTCCGGTAATCGACAATATTTTTCCTTCTAATTTTCCTAAATCTCCGGTGTGGAAATATCCTTCGGCATTAATTACTTCTGCTGTTCTTTCGGTATCTTTATAATATCCGGGCATTAAATTCGGACCTTTAAAAAGAATTTCACCGTCATCGGCAATTTTAACGTCTGCCGAATCCAAAATCGGTCCGACAGTTCCGGGTCGAACTTCGTTATATTTATTAACCGAAATTACAGGAGCAGTTTCTGTAAGTCCGTAACCTTCCATAACTTGTATTTTTGCAGCTCCAAATACTTTAGATAATCTGGGTTGTAGAGCAGCTCCGCCGGAAACAATAAATTTAACATTTCCGCCTAATGCAGCTCTCCATTTTACAAAAATCAGTTTATCGGCAATTTTTAATTTAAAATTATAAAATGCTCCTTGATTTTTTGTGGGATCGTAATGAATTGCAAGGTCTAAAGCCCAAAAGAAAATTGCTTTTTTAATTCCTGTAAGCCCCATTCCTGCTCCGTATATTTTATCATAAACTTTTTCTAAAACTCTTGGTACAGAAGCAAAGAAATCGGGTTTAATATCTTTAAGATTGTCAACAACAGTATCTGTGCTTTCGGCATAATATATTTTTATTCCGGCATATTGATACAAATAATTTAACATTCGTTCAAAAACGTGGTTTAACGGCAAAAATGAAAGTGCCATTTTGGCAAATTTTGGTATTATATTTTGTGTGTCTAAAACATTGCTCACAAAGTTTTTATGAGTCATCATTACACCTTTTGAAAGTCCGGTTGTTCCGGAAGTGTAGATAATTGAACACACTTCATTTTCGTTTATAGAAGCTTTAACTTCTTCAAGTTTTTGTTTGTATTTTTCGGCATTTTGTTTTCCGAGTTCAATCAAATCTTCAAAATTTGGAACTCCTTCTATTTTCTCAAACGTATAAACCTTTTCGATATTTATAATTTTATCGGCAATAGGTTTAATCATTTCATATCTTTCTTTTGACGAAATTACTAATATTTTAGCACTCGAATGGCTTAAAATATGTTCATATTCATCGCGTCCGACTGTTGGGTAAATAGGAATATGAACAACTCCGACTTGCGACATTCCCAAATCGAGGAAATTCCATTCCGGACGATTATTAGAAACCGAAGCGATTTTATCGTCTTTTTTAAAACCCAATTCCAACAATGCATAACTTATATAATTTGCATTTTCAATGTATTGGGCGGTACTAAATTTGTCCCATTTTCCGTTTCTTTTTACGGCAAGACAATCGTCCTGCGAATAGTTTGCGGCTGCATGAGCGGCAATATCAAAAATACGTTTTACATCCATGATTTTTATAAATTTTGTTTTATCAAATATATAAATATATTTTAAAACATCAAATTTAAAAATGTAAATATGAACGATTTTTGGAAAGTTAAATGAAAAATTTTGAACTTGTTTTACTTTTATTCAATCCCTTTATTCTTATTAAAAAAAGAAATTACATCAAGAAGGTGCATTGCTTGTTCGGAAAGTTCGTTTGAATTTGCTTCTGTTTCTTCGGATATTGAGGCGTTTTCTTGCGAAAGTCGGTTTAGCCTCATCACTTCATTATTTATTTGACTTGCACCGGATTTTTGTTCTTCGCCTGCCGAATTTATATTTTTCACAAGGTTTATTACTGTTTCCATTTCGGGAAGAAGATTTTTTAATTTTAAAACCGATTCGTCGGCAATCATAATACTTTCAACCGAAAGTTTATCTATTCTTTTTGCAGCATCGGCGCTTTGGTCCGATAAAATTTTAATTTCTTTGGCAATAACAGCAAAACTTTTCCCGAATTGTCCGGCACTTGCAGCCTCAACAGTTGCGTTAAGTGCAAGAATATTTGTTTGTGCGGCAATTTCTTTTATTACTGATATTTCATTTATAATTGTTTCCAGTGCTTTTGCATTTCTTTTCACACTTTTACTGCTACTTTTTATTCCTGAAAGAACATTAAACGACAATTTTTGCGTTTCTTGCGAATTCATTGAATTTTGATAAATACTCGCTGTCATTTCTTCAATAGAACTTGCAACTTCTTCGCTTGTTGACGCTAAAATATTTGCTCCGTCGGATATTTTTTTTGATGCAGAAATAAACTCTTTACTCGCCAAAACGGTTCTTTCTGCTTCATAATTTATTTGGTCAATTATGTTCGACAATTTTTCAATCATAATTCTAAGCGAATTGCCCAAAACTCCAATTTCATCATTACTTTCTTTATCTATATTGATATTCAAATCGCCTTCCGAAATAAGTTTTGCTTTTTTGGTTAGATTTACAACAGGTTTTGAAATTTTTCGTCCTTGAATAAGAACAAATATTGAAGCTGCCGAAAGAAGTAAAATTATTCCGATTATCATTTTTAGTAACATTCTGTCTTGTTCGCTTTTCATTTCGTTAACGGCATTGTCAATATCGTCGGTATAATTTCCGGTGCCTATAACCCAACCGAAAGGTTCAAACAAAAGCAAATAACTTCTTTTTGGTAAAGGATTTTGTCCGCTTATTTTAGGAAACCTGTAATCTACAAATCCGCCGCCGTTTTGAGCAACTTTAATAAATTCTTTTATAATAAATTTACCGTCAGAATCTTTCATTTCATAACGATTTTTTCCTTCCAATTCTCGCACGCTCGACACAATATTTGTTCCGTCGATACTGTCTATCCAAAAATAACCATCGTTTCCGTATTTAATTTTCCTAACCAATTCGGCGCTTGTTTTCTTTGCTTCAATAAAAGAAATTTCACCGTTTTCATATTTTTGATAAACGGCATAAATTAAACTTTTAACATTTTCGGTTTGCCATTTTGCAGTTGTGTCAAAATCTCGACGCATAGTTTGTTCATAAGCAAAAAGCGAACTTTTGCCCGAACCTGCCGTTAAATATATTATCATAAATCCTGCAGCCAAACCAACCATAATTGTCGGAAATAAAGCCGTGAAAAATATTTTAAATGCTATTTTCTTCATCATATATTGAGTAAACGAATTTTTTCGTTTACTTTGCAAACAATCACCTGCAAATAAGGTGCAATTTTTATTGTGAAAAAATTAATTTTTTAAATTTTTATGATTTATCCCAATTCTTTTGAGATTAAAACCGAATTTAACAAAGTAAGAATTATTCTTCGAAATTTTTGTATCAGTGAACCCGGAAAAATATTTTCCGAAAATATGGTTTTTTCTTCTGATATAAATTTAATCAAAACTTTACTTTTGCAAACCGAAGAAATGAAAAACATTGTTCTTTTCACCGACAATTTTCCTTTTCGCCATTTTTCCGATAACAAAGAAACTTTTGAAAGAATTGCAAATATAGGAACTTTTTTTAGCGATAAAGAACTTTTTGATTTAAGAAACTCATTAGAAATTGTTCGCACTTTAAATATTTTTTTTCAGAACGATACCGAAAATAAATATCCCGAATTAAAAAAGCTAAGTTCCGGAATTAATTTTTTCCCCGAAATAGCGAAAGAAATTGATAAAATACTTGATAAATACGGAAATATTAAAGAAAATGCGTCGCCAAAACTTTCAGATATTAAAAAAGAATTGTCGGCAAAAAGTTCGTCAGTTTCACGAATTATGCATAAAATTCTCGATAAAGCCAAAGCTGACGGAACTGTTGAAGGCGATTGTGAAATTACAATTCGCGACGGAAAAATGCTTATTCCGGTTCCGGCAGCATACAAAAGAAAAATTACCGGAATTATTTATGACGAATCGGCAACCGGAAAAACTTCATTTATCGAACCGGTAGAAATTATTGAAGCAAACAACAAAATTCGCGAACTCGAATTTGCCGAAAGAAGAGAAATAATAAGGATTTTAACCGAAATTACAAATTTTATAAGACCACACGCAGAAGAATTACTTTGGACTGTTGAATATCTTTCAAACATAGATTTTATAAGGGCAAAAGCACTTTTTGCAGTTGAAACTTTATCGGTAATGCCTATAATTAAAAACGAACCGATTATCGGGTTTTTAAAAGCAAGGCATCCGCTTTTGTTCATTGCATTCAAAAAAACCGCAAGAGAAGTTGTAGCTTCCGATTTTAATATTGATATAAAAAAAAGAATTATTCTAATTTCCGGACCAAACGCCGGAGGAAAATCTGTGGCTCTGAAAACAGCAGGATTGCTACAATATATGCTTCAATGCGGAATGCTTATTCCTATTCATGAAGTTTCGGAAACAGGAATTTTTGATAAGATTTTTATTGATATTGGCGACGAACAATCCATTGAAAATGATTTGAGTACATACAGTTCGCATCTTATGAATATGAAATTTTTCACAAAAAATGCCGATGAAAAAACACTTATTTTGATAGATGAATTTGGAACAGGAACAGAGCCGCTTTTGGGCGGAGCAATTGCCGAAGCTGTTTTGGAGGAATTAAATAATTTGAAAGCAAAAGGAATTATTACAACACATTATTCGAACCTAAAAAAATTAGGCGAAGAAACAGAAGGAATTATCAATGCTGCAATGCTTTACGATTTGAATAAAATGTTGCCGCTTTATAAATTGGAAACCGGATATCCGGGAAGTTCATTTGCTTTTGAAATTGCCAGAAAAACAGGCATTTCGGAAGAAATTCTTAAAAATGCGGAAAGCAAACTCGATAAAAATCAAATTGATTTTGAAAGAGTTTTAAAACTTACTTTAAAAGAAAAACGTAAACTTTCAAAAAAGACTCAAAATATTAGAACTATAGAAAAAAACTTGCAGGAAACTCTCGAAAAATATGAAACTGAATTAAATAAAACACTTTCGGAACGAAAAAATATTCTTGCAAATGCAAAAAATCAAGCAGAAACAATTTTTAACGATGCCAATAAAAAAATAGAAAACACAATTTTTCAAATTAAACAAAATAATGCCGACAAAGAAATAACAAAATCTCTGAGAAAAGATTTGGAAGATTTTAAAAATAAGGAAGTTGAAAAAAGAAAAATTGAAGAAGAAAAAATTCTTGAAAAGATAGAAAAAATTCAAAATAAGAAGAAAAAAACTCCAAAAAATTCGGAACCCGAAAATATAAAAATAGAAGAAAAGAAGATTGAAACCGGCGATATTGTTAAAATAAAAGGACAAAACACAGCCGGAGAAGTTATCAAAATAAATAAAAATACTTTTACTGTTGCTTTTGGAAGCGTTCAAATGAAAGTTAGCTCCGAAAATATTGAAGCTCTTAGTTTAAATCAGCAAAAAGAATTCAAAAAGAACAGCAAATCGGGAGTTACAATTGTGAGAAACGAAGAAAAAAACAGCACAAACTTTGTTTCAGGATTAGACGTTCGCGGTAAAAGAGGCGACGAAGCACTTCAGGAAGTTTCTGATTATATCGACAATGCGTATTCGGCAAAAGTATCGGAAATAAAAATTTTACACGGAACCGGAAACGGAATTTTAAGAAATTTAATTAGAGATTTTCTCAGAAGCCACAATATTGTTAAATCATTTAAAGATGAAAATATTCAATTCGGCGGTGCAGGAATCACAATTGTGAATCTTGTAAACTAAATTAAGCAAAGTAAAATTATTTCTAAAAAAAAGAATACTTTTGCGAGTTAAAAAAAATTGAAAGAAAGATGTTTCAAAATGTAATTTTAATAGGAACAGGCGGATTTTTCGGAAGCGTGCTTAGATACGGAACCAACGAATTAGTTATAAAATATTTGGAAACAAATAAACCTGTGGGAACATTTGCGGTGAATATTATCGGCAGTTTTTTAATAGGAATTATTTTAGGATTATTTGAAAACGGAACTCTGATTTCTCACAATTGGAAACTGTTTCTTGCAGTTGGTTTCTGCGGCGGTTTCACAACATTTTCATCATTTGCCGTTGAAAATCTTTCGATGATGCAAGCCGAACAATTTTTTACATCAATATTATATATTTCAATAAGTATTTTATTAGGATTATCGGCAGTTTACTTAGGATTTTGGATTGTTAAATAAATATATATCGTGACTCAAGAAAAAAAAATTATACCGTATAAAGATTCCAAACAAGGAAAAAAAGAACAAGTTGCTCAAATGTTTGACAATATTGCTCATAAATATGATTTTCTAAATCATTTTTTATCATTAAATATCGACAAAATTTGGAGAAAAAAAGCAATTAAAATGCTTAAAGAATATAAGCCTCAAAACATTTTAGATGTTGCCACCGGAACAGGCGATTTGGCTATCAATTTAAATAAACATCTTAAACCGGAAAAAATTACCGGAATTGATATTTCTGTCGGAATGCTAAAAATTGGTAAAGAAAAAATTGAAAAACTTGGTCTTTCGCAAAAAATTGAATTATTGGAAGGCGATTCAGAAAAAATAAATTTTCCGGATAATACATTCGATGCAGTTACAGTTGCCTTCGGCGTAAGAAATTTCGAAAATTTGCCCGAAGGTTTAAAAGAAATGAACCGAGTTACAAAAATTGGCGGAACTGCCGTTGTTCTTGAATTCTCAAAACCCGAAACTTTTCCTGTAAAACAATTATATACATTATATTTCAAACATATTTTACCTTCAATAGGAAAATTATTTTCAAAAGACACATCGGCATATTCTTACTTACCCGAATCGGTCGATAATTTCCCCTACGGCAAAAGATTTATTTCTGTTTTTGAACAAGCAGGATTTTCTAATATAAAACACAAAAAACTAACTTTTGGAATAGCGGCAATTTATAAAGGTGAAAAAAAATAATAAAATGGAACAATTTGTTAAAGATATTTTCATAAACGCATTAGAAAAAATGATTCCGATGCATAGCTACATGGAAATTAAAGTAATGGACATTAATTTTGGTAAAGTTAAATTGCTTTTTCCTTTTAAACCCGAATTTGTAGGAGATATAAGAATCAACAGATTACACGGTGGTTTTATAGCTTCCGCAGTTGACGCATCGGGCGGCGCGGCTGCAATGACACACATGAAAACCGAAAAAGACAGAGTTTCGACTCTCGACATAAGAATTGATTTTTTAAAACCGGGACAAGCAAAAGACATAATTGCCGAAGGAACAATAATTAACAGAGGAACGAATGTAATTTTCACCGAAATGAAAATTTATCATCCCGAAACTCCCGAAATTATAATTGCTAAAGGTTCGGGAGTTTATGAAATTAGAACATACGAAAACGAAAACAACAACTAAGCTAAAGTTTCAGAAGGAATCTTTCTTAAAAGTTCCAAATTCTCGGTAAATTTCTCGGCATTTATTGTTATATCGTCCTCTCCTATTTGATCAAAAGGATTTTCAAGATGTTCTTGAATATTATCTAAACTCACTAATGACAAACTAAACATAATAGGCATTACAAAGCTGAGCCACATAGGAATTTCTAATCCCAAATGAGCAAAATACGGAGCATAAACAACAGGAACCAATACCACAAACATTTTACTGTATGCTCTTAAAGTTCTTGGAGTTCTATATTGATAAATATGTTTCATACTTTCAAAAGCATCAATTATTTTACTCAAATATTGATTTGTTCTTGAAACTTCTCCGGAAGGCAAACCTCTGTCTCTAAACTCGTTTATAAAAATTGAAATTTCTGTAAATAAAGAATATACATGTCTTTCAAACTTGTCTTTTTCTTCCGAATTACTATGAAAATAATCTCTGCAAGAAATAAACATATCACCCAAAATCTTCTTCAAACGAATTTCATAAATATCATCTGCTCCCGGAATCCAATCTCTTGAAGCAAAAAACAAAGCTCTTCCGTGAGCTTTCATTGAACCGTAATATTTAAGAGCATTTTCGCGTCTTGTATATGCACCGCCAATAGAAAAAACAATTGGAAAAACAACTGAAACACTAATTAAAGTTAAAGGAAAATCGGCTGTAACTTTATAATACTCACATAAATAAGTTGATATTACCGACACAGCAATAATAATTAATGTTTTGTAATTAATAATCAAAATTAGGCTTTTTAGAAATTTCATAAGGTATTTTTTAAGTTTAGTCAAATATAAGAACAAATTCGTAAATATAATGCCAATATTATTGGCATTATAAAATTATTTTTCGGATATTTGAAGCAATTATTTTCTAAACTCAAAATTATATAACATGGGATTTTTTAACAGAATATTGAAAATTGGAGAAGCAAATGCAAATGCAGCATTAGACAGTATTGAAGATCCGGTAAAAATGACAGATCAAGGAATTAGAGATATGAAAGTTAAACTTGACGAAAGCATAAAAGCATTAGCTGAAGTTAAAGCAATGGCAATCAGATCTAAAAACGAATGCAACAGCCTTAGAAACGGAATGCAAGAATACGAAAACAAAGCTATTCAACTTATTAAAGCAGCCGAAACAGGTAAAATTGCTCCTGCAGAAGCCGACAGATTAGCAACATCTGCATTAGAAAAAAAAGAAGAAAATTCAAGAAATCTTCAAGTTGCACTTAATAACCAAAAAATGTATGAAGGACAAGTTGCAAAACTTGATGATGTTATCGGAAGATTAAAACAAACAATTTCTAAATGGGAAAATGAAGCAAAAACACTTAAAGCCCGTTCAAAAGTTAGCGATGCAACAGCAACAGTTAATAAACAATTAGCAAATATTGATGCTGACGGAACAGTTGCAATGCTTGAAAGAATGAAAACAAAAGTGGAAGAAAAAGAAGCTCTTGCAGAATCTTACGGCGATATTGCTTTCGAAAACAGAAGTATCGACGATGAAATTGACAGCGTTCTTGAAAGCAGTTCGAGCAACGGCTCTGAAGCATTAGCTGCTCTTAAAGCAAAACTTACACCGGTAACTCCGCCAATTCAACAATAAAATTATAAAAGAGGTTGCCTAAAATTGTAGGCAGCCTTTTTTCCAAATAAATTACTTCAAAATCACTTTACAAGAAAATAAGATACATTTATCATATTTTTTTTATATTTCGTAATAATTTCGCTTCTTTTGAAACCAAAATCAATTATTTACAGTCTTATTTTAAATTATAAATATTACAAAAACTTAATTTTTGATTTTATTTCAAATCCTGAATTTTAAAAACATAACAACTCAGAATAAATAAAACTTTAAAATTTATATCTTATAAAAAAAAACTACCATTTCGTCAAAATTGCGAAACAAAATTTTAGTTTTTCAGTATAAGAGA
>DZBS01000065.1 GCA_022729995.1 Draconibacterium orientale
ATTGATATTTTCCAAAAAAAATAATATTATTAATAAAATGCGGTTTACCGTCTGAGCCTGTTCCTCCCCAAACTCTGTATGAGTTAATATGGCTTTCGTCTCTGCTGTACATTCGCGGAAAAAAGGTCATATCTTTTGATTCATAGAAATATTCGGGATTTGTTCTAATAATCTTAGTGTATTTTTTTCCTTCGGGAATATAAGTGTATTTATTTTCGGAATAAATATCTCCGTTTTCATCTTTTACAAATTCGGCATCATAATATTGGCCCCAAATTAATGGTCTCGAACCATATTGCTCGCGGTTTAGATATGAAATTAGCGAAAAAACATTCTCCGGATTATTTTCATTCATTGGAGTATTTGCCGCTGCCCTAATATAAATTGTAGCGTATGTAGAATATCCGATAAGTATTACGGTTATTCCTAAGAACAACATGTTTAATATTTGTTTATTCTTCTTTTGAGTATAATAAATTCCGTATGCCAATAATGCAAAAGTGAGGAGAATGTAAAAATATAATCCTGAATTAAATCCAAAATGAAAACTGTTAACAAAAAGTAACTCAAACTTCGATGCAACAATAAAATATCCTTGAATAATTCCGTATTGAATAAAGGCAAGGAGAACTACAGATATTAAAGAAGTGTATAAAATACCTTTTTTAGTAATATCATATTTCTTAAAATAATATACAAAAACAATTGCCGGAATAACCAATAAATTAAGCAGATGAACTCCAATTGAAAGTCCCATTACATAAGCAATAAGAATAATCCATCTGTTTGAATATCTTAAATCTGCTTCATCTTCCCATTTTAGAATTGCCCAAAAAACAAATGCCGTAAATAATGAAGATAAAGAATATACTTCTGCCTCAACAGCCGAAAACCAAAACGTATCGGAAAATGTATAAGCCAAAGAACCGACAAAACCTGATGCTAATATTATTATTGAATATGATAATGTATATTCATTGTTCTTTATAAGAATTTTTCTTGCAAAATAAGTAATCGTCCAAAACAAAAATAATATTGTGAAAGCTCCCGCAATTGCCGAAATAGAATTTATCATCATTGCCACTTTGCTCAAATCTCCTGTGAACATAGAAAAGAATCTTCCTAAAAGCATAAACAACGGTGCTCCCGGAGGATGACCGACTTCGAGTTTAAAAGCCGAAGAAATAAATTCACCGCAATCCCAAAAACTTACAGTTGGCTCAAGTGTTAATAAATATGTAATCAATGCAACGACAAATACAATCCATGCCGAAATATTATTCCAAAACTTAAATTTACTATTGCTCATAGAAAATAAAATATATGTTATTATTGTATTAAGAAGATATAATAATGTAAAGAAAGATTATTTTCCGTCTTTTTTCAAAATTACTTTTATTGTATGAATCATTATTTTAAAATCTAAATATATTGTCATGTTTTCAATATAAAAGATGTCATAATTAAGTCTTTCAATCATTTGGTCAACGTCTTCTGCATATCCGTATTTAACTTGGCCCCAAGATGTAATGCCGGGTTTAACTTTTAGAAGTTTAAGATAATGTGGAGCACGTTCCATTATTTTATTAATATAAAATTGTCTTTCGGGTCGCGGACCTACAATAGACATATCACCTTTTAATACATTATAAAATTGCGGTATTTCATCAAGCCTTGTTTTCCTCATAAATCGTCCTACTTTTGTAATTCTTTCATCTGTTGAAGAAGATAATTGCGGACCGTTTTTTTCGGAATCAATATACATAGATCTGAATTTATATATATTAAAAGGTTTAGCGTTTATACCGATTCGCTCTTGTTTATATATCACATTTCCTTTGGATCCTAATTTTACGGCAATTGCAGTGAAGATGTATACAGGAAATAATATAATTAAAGCAAATATTGAAACAAAAACATCAATCCCTCTTTTCAAACTTTCTTGTCCGGCAGGCATTAAATTATGCGAAACAATAATAAGCGGAGTTCCCAAAAAACCGGCTAATCTAACTTTACCAACAATAACATCGTAAATTGCAGGAATAACTTTTATTATAACATTTACTTTTTGAAGTTCTATAATTATATTTTGAATTTCTTTGTGTTCCGAAGATTCTATGGCAATAATAACTTCTTCGATTTTATATTCTCTAATTATCTCAATAATGTTATTCAGATTTCCCAAATGCAGAAGGTATTCTGATAAAATATCGTCTTTCTTATCATAAATATTAATAAACCCTTTAAAATAATATCCGGATTTCTCTTCTTGGGTTGTAAGTTGTTTATATAAGTTTAAAGCTTTTCCGTTACTTCCGATAAGCAATGTATTAAAACCTATTTTACCCGATTTTAATCTTCTTATTGTTTTAGTTGTAATTAATAAACGAGGCAAATATGTAGTTCCGAACTGCAAAAGGAATAACACCCAAAAAGAAAAATAGTAATTCTTATAGTTAAATACAGTATCATCAAGAATTATAGAGAAAAATATAATAACAACACCAATTATAGAAATATTAAATGTTTGCCCTAATTCTTGAAGTCGAGATTTTCTATAAACTTGACGGTAATTTCCTGTTAAATAATGTAGTAATATCCAAAATAAAGGAATAGAAAAAAGTGTAGCGAAAAAATATAAATGAAACTCGACAGTAACTCTATATCCGTAGTTTGCAGATTCAATAAATTCTTTTCTGAAAATATTGAATAGAAACCATGCCAGCATCGACGAGAAATAATCTGATACAAGATATTTAAATGTCTGTAAGCTTTTATTCATATCTATATTAATATCCAATAATTATCAAAAAAATAGATTCAAAAATACTGATTCATTATAAAACTCCCAAAATTATTATTTTAAATAAAAAATAAATTAATAAATTTCACAGCCAAAAAGTAATTTATACTTTTACAAAGTAAAAATATTTGATATTTGATGATTGACTCATATACTCACAAAGGATTAAGAGAACGACTGGTAAACAGTCTGCGTGAAAAAGGAATAAACAAAGAGAATGTTCTGGACGCAATGCTAAAAATACCCCGACATTTCTTTATGGCAAACGGTTTTGAAGAAAGAGCCTATCAGGACAATGCTTTTCCGATTGCTGCCGGACAAACAATTTCTCAACCATATACGGTAGCATTTCAAACATCTTTGCTCGAAATAAAACCTCACGATAAAGTTTTGGAAATTGGCACAGGTTCTGGTTATCAAACTGCGGTATTAATGGAAATTGGTGCAAAAGTTTATTCTTTAGAAAGACAAAAGGAATTATACAAATCTGCTCAATTAATTCTTCGTAAATTAGGATATATTCCTTCGTGCTTTTTTAAAGACGGATATGAAGGACTTCCTACTTACGGACCATTTGATAAAATATTAATTACTGCAGGTGCTCCGGAAATGCCGAAATCATTACTTGAACAACTAAAAATTGGAGGAATAATTGTTGCACCTATCGGTAAATCCGACAGTCAAGATATGATTAAAATGACACGTATATCTGAAACAGAATTTAATACTGAAAATTTAGGTAAGTTTGCATTTGTTCCAATGTTGAAAGGAAAAAAATAAAATATGAAAATTAAAACATTAGTATTAAGTCCGTTTGATGTTAATACATATATTGTTTCCGATGAAACAGGAGAATGTGTAATTATTGACCCTGCTTGTTACAATTCAGAAGAAAATGAAATATTATCAGATTATATCAAAAGCAATAACTTAAAACCTGTTAAACTTCTAAATACACATTGCCATCTCGACCATGTTTTTGGCAACAAATATATTTCAGACACATATAATCTTAATAGCGAATCAAATATAAATGATTTATTTCTTATAGAAAATTTCACCAAAACAGTTTCTATGTATGGGCTTAAAGCTTCTAATCCATACAAACCGGGAAGTTTTATTGACGAAAGTAATATTATTAAATTTGGTAATTCAGAACTTAATATTTTGCACATTCCCGGACACAGCCCCGGTAGTATAGTCTTTTATAATGAAAAAGATAAATTTGCAATTGTAGGAGACGTAATATTTGCCCAAAGTATTGGCAGAACAGATTTACCGGGCGGAAATTATGAAACTTTAATTTCGGGGATAAAAACAAAATTATTCAAACTTGATAATAATCTTGTTCTTTTCCCCGGTCATGGTCCGTCAACAACAATTGGAACTGAAAAAAGAGAAAATCCTTTTCTTAAATAATTACTATTTTAAAACTGTTATCAAAACAATTCCTGTAACAAGTCCGGAAGCTCCGGTAATTAAGCTGTTAACCACACGTTTTCGTCTCACACTGCTTGTGAATCCTTCTTTATAATGACTATTATCTTTATACTTTTCGGGAATTTCAAATTTATCGGCATTTGGTCTGAAAGCACCCCAAAGACCGGAATTTACGGCCGGAGGAATTGGAGAAAGAATATATAATCCGGCTACAGGCATTAAAATACCCGAACCGGCTCCTGCAATAAAACTTATTATTGATGCTCCATAAGTATGAACATTATTTCCGTCGGCTTCGCCATGTAAATAATCTCGCATTTGGTCTATTCTAAAACAAACATCTTCGCATGCAGGTTTATAAAAAATAACTTCTACACTGTCATCTCTGGTCCAAGAAAAAACTTCTTCAAACTCAATCCATTTAACATTTCCTTCAATATTTTTATATAGAATTATACCCGAAGTATCAATTTTAATTTCACTAATTAAAATTCTTTTGCCGTTGTTCAACAACAAATTTTCTTGCGAAAATACCGAACTTAAGGCAATCAACATTATTACCGATAAAAATGTAATTTTTTTCATACTCTTATATCATTTTAAATAAATATGTTTTATTAAACATGCTTCACAAATGTAAGAAAAATTGATAATAAATGCTCAATATAATTTTGTTATATGTAAATTTGGAAAATTTTTTTTATTAGTTAAATTTAGTCATATATCTAAAAATAAATAAAATGAGTGGAGATAAATATATAAGAAGGCACAATGGTCCACAAAAAAACGATATCGCTAAGATGTTGGAAAAAATTGGTGTTAATTCCGTGCAAGAACTGATAGACCAAACTGTTCCGGTAAATATCAGATTAAAAAATGAACTTAATATTTCAAAACCTCTTTCCGAAGCAAAATATCAAAAAAGAATAAACGATATTATATCAAAGAATAAAATTTTCGATACATTTATCGGATTGGGTTATTATGATACAATAAGCCCTTCGGTAATAATGAGAAATATATTTGAAAATCCTTCTTGGTATACATCATACACACCATATCAAGCTGAAATTTCACAAGGAAGATTAGAAGCTCTATTAAACTTCCAAACAGTTGTTATGGAACTTACCGGTTGCGATATTGCAAACGCTTCACTTTTGGACGAAGCAACTGCTGCAGCTGAAGCCATGATAATGATGGCTAATCTTAGAAAAACTAAAGAAGTTACAGAAGGTAAAAATATTCTTTTTGTAGATAAAAATATTTTTCCTCAAACTAAAGATGTTATTATTACAAGAGCAGAACCTCTTGATATTATAATCGAATTTGGAGATTTTAACGAATATAAATTTACCGATAAAGTTTTTGGAACAATAATTCAATACCCGAATTCGGAAGGAAAAATAAACGATTATCAAACATTTACCGAAAAAGCTCATAAGAACGGTACATTGGTAGCCGTTGCGGCAGATTTATTAAGTCTGACAATTTTAACACCACCCTCGCACTGGGAAGCAGATATTGTATTTGGTTCAACACAAAGATTTGGAGTTCCAATGGGATTTGGCGGACCTCACGCAGCATATTTTGCAACCCGAGAAAGTTATAAAAGATCAATGCCCGGAAGAATAATCGGGATTTCTAAAGATGTGCACGGAAACACTGCACTTAGAATGGCGTTACAAACTCGCGAGCAACACATTAAAAGAGAAAAAGCAACTTCTAATATTTGTACAGCACAAGCCCTTCTTGCAATAATGGCAGGAATGTACGCAGTTTATCACGGTAAAAAAGGATTAACAGAAATTGCATTAAATATTCACTTTAAAGCGTCAACTCTTGCAAAAGCATTGGTAAAACTTGGATATGAACAAGAAAACTACAATTTCTTTGATACTTTAAAAGTAAATTTACCTAAAAATTTAAATTCTAAACACATTAGAATAATTGCTAAAGCTCATAAAGTAAATTTTAGATATATTGATAACAAAACAATAGGAATAAGCATCAACGAAACCACATCTGCGGAAAACTTAAATCAAATTATAAGTATTTTTGCTATTGCAAACGGTTCAGATGCGATTAAAATCTCAAAAATCGAAAATGAATTAACCTTCGATATAAAATACAAAAGAGAAAATAATTTCTTGGAACAAGATGTTTTTTCAAAATATCATTCTGAAACAGATATGATGAGATATATCAAAAAACTTGAAAGAAAAGATATATCACTCACTCAATCAATGATTTCGCTTGGCTCTTGCACTATGAAACTCAACGCATCTGCTTTGATGATGCCTTTAAGCAATCCAAAATTAGGTCAAATTCATCCTTTTGTTCCCAAAAAACAAGCCGCAGGTTACAATATTTTAATTGATGAATTAAAGAAAGATTTGCTTGAAATTACCGGATTTAAAGGAATAACTTTCCAACCGAACTCAGGAGCAGCCGGAGAATATGCAGGTTTGATGATGATTAGAGCTTATCATAAAGACAGAAAAGAATTACACAGAAATATTGCACTAATTCCCTCATCGGCTCACGGAACAAACCCTGCAAGTGCTGTTATGGCCGGAATGAAAGTTGTTGTTATTGAATGCGATAACGACGGAAATATCAATATTGAAGATTTAAAAAACAAAGCCGAAATTTATAAAGAAAACCTCTCGTGTTTTATGATAACATATCCTTCAACACACGGAGTATTTGAACCTGATGTTATTCAAATGTGCGACATTATTCATGCAAACGGCGGACTTGTATATATGGACGGTGCAAATATGAATGCCCAAGTAGGAATTACAAATCCGGGAACAATCGGAGCAGACGTTTGTCATCTAAATTTACACAAAACATTCGGAATTCCTCACGGCGGCGGCGGTCCGGGAGTTGGTCCGGTTGCAGTAAACAAATTGTTAAAACCATATTTGCCTCATCACTTTTTAAATAAGAAGAAATCGCCTAAATCAATTTCAGCCGTTTCAGGAGCACCTTACGGCAGCGCAAGTGTTTTACCGATTACTCACGGATATATTAAAATGCTGGGCGCAAATGGGCTAAAAAAAGCAACGGAAACTGCTATTGTAAATGCAAATTACATGGCATCATCTTTAAATGAATATTTCAAAGTTCTTTACACCGGAAAAACAGGCAGAGTTGCACACGAAATGATTCTCGATTGTAGAAACTTCAAACAAGACAGCGGAATTTCCGAAACTGATATTGCAAAAAGATTAATGGATTACGGATTTCATGCTCCTACCCTATCATTTCCGGTTCACGGAACTTTAATGATTGAACCTACGGAAAGTGAATCTCTATATGAAATTGATAAATTTATTGATACAATGAAATCTATTCATTCCGAAATTCAAGAAATTATTGACGGAAAAGCGGATAAAGAAGACAATGTTTTGAAAAATGCACCTCATTCTGAAAAAGTATTAATTGCCGATGAATGGACTCATTCATATTCTAGAACTAAAGCAGCATTCCCTTTGGATTTTATCAAAGATAACAAATTTCAAATTCCTGTGGGAAGAATAGACGATGCTTACGGCGACAGAAATCTGGTTTGCTCGTGCACTCCAATTTCTGAATACAGATAAATAATAAAAGAGGCTTAAACGCCTCTTTTTTATTTTTCTTTATTTTGATATTTGAATTTTGCAAAAACTAAATATCCGGTTGCAATAATATTTACAAGATAGTTAAGCCATAAAGGATATTGGTAATCACCTTTTACAATATCGCCTTGCATTATATAAACAAATGTGAACAATACACCAAAAGCCCACATAAGAAGAAAACTCCAACTGAAACTTTCAACATCACGGGTTTTATATGTTTTATAAACTTGTGGTATTACTCCAATGCTTAACACCAAATTTCCAATCCAGCCCAATATTTCAAAAAAATTCATTTCAATAAAATTATTCGTTAAAAAATTCCGGAAAAGTATTGAAAGAAATATTTTCATTTACTTTTCCGGAAATAATATATAATTTGAATCAGAAACTATTTAACAAAATCCGCAAATTTTGCTGTTTTGTTATCAACTGTTGAACTTTTAACATTCGATATTGTTTCAGTTTTAATAATTTTTTTATCAACATTTACTTCTTTAACTTCTTCTTTTAAAGCGATATTTGGTGCTATTACAAGTGCAACAATCGACATTAATTTAACAAGAATATTTAATGAAGGGCCTGATGTATCTTTAAGCGGATCTCCGACAGTGTCACCAACTACGGTAGCTTTATGTAAATCTGAGCCTTTTCCGTAAAGAACATCGTCAAATTCAACACCTTCTTCAACCATTTTTTTTGCGTTATCCCAAGCGCCGCCGGCATTTGCCTGAAAAATAGCAAGTAAAACTCCTGTAACGGTTACACCTGCTAAAACTCCTCCAAGAACAGATGCTCCTGCAATATATCCGACTAATGCAGGAACTGCAATTGCCATTACACCGGGAACAACCATTTCTTTAAGTGCAGATTTTGTTGAAATATCAACACATTTATCATATTCAGCAGCACCGTCGGCATTGTTAAGAATAATTTGTTCTTCTGGAGTTACGGAACTAACATCTCCGTCATATTTTTTAAAAATTGCTAAAGCATTTGTTAAAGCCGGAATAGTAGTAAATTGTCGTCTTACTTCATCAATCATTTTTGATGCAGCTCTTCCAACTGCACCCATTGCCATTGCAGAAAATAACATAGGCAACATTGCTCCAAAAAATAAACCGGCAATAATTTCGGCTTTCGCTATATCAATTACTTTAACGTTAGCTTGTTGCATAAATGCCGTAAATAAAGCGAGAGCGGTTAATGCAGCAGAACCGATTGCAAATCCTTTTCCTATTGCAGCGGTTGTATTTCCTACAGCATCTAATTTATCTGTTCTTTCTCTAACTTCGGGTTCTAATTCAGCCATTTGAGCAATTCCGCCGGCATTGTCGGCAATAGGACCATAAGCATCAATTGCTAATTGCATTCCTGTATTTGCGAGCATTCCAACTGCAGCAATTGCAATACCGTATAAACCTGCAGCTGCATAAGCACCGACAATAGCTAATGAAATTACAATAATCGGTAAAGCAGTAGATTTCATTCCGACTTCCAAACCGGAAATAATATTTGTGGCAGCACCGGTTCTCGAATTATTAACAATTGATTTTACAGGTTTTGTTCCTGTTCCTGTATAATATTCGGTAATTTTTCCTATTAAAAAACCTGCAACCAAACCGGCAATTGTAGCAACAAATACTCCCATCGGATGATAAATTGTTGAAGCATCTTCCCAAGTTTTAGGAAGCATTGCATTGATTATAAAATATGAACTAATAATCATTAATACCGAAGAAATCAATTCTCCTCTGTTAAGTCCTGATTGAGGACTCGAACCTTCTTTTACATTTACGAAAAATGTTCCAATTATTGAAATAAGAATACCAACACCGGCAAGCGCTAAAGGAAGTAAAATTGGGCCAAGCTGAAATCCGTTCTTAATTGTTTCACTTTCGAGAAAAGCAGCACCAATGACCATTGTTGCGATAATAGAACCAACGAAAGATTCAAATAAATCTGCGCCCATTCCGGCAACATCGCCTACGTTATCGCCAACATTGTCGGCAATTGTTGCGGGATTCATCGGATGATCTTCAGGTATTCCGCTTTCTACTTTACCCACTAAATCGGCTCCAACATCGGCAGATTTGGTATAAATTCCACCGCCGACACGAGCAAAGAGTGCAATTGATGAAGCTCCTAATGAAAATCCGGAAAGTACATTTAAAACTTCATTTGTTCCACCGGAAAATCCCATTTTATTGTAAACAAGAAATAAAGTGCTTATTCCTAAAACACCTAAAGCAACAACACCCATACCCATAACAGAACCTCCTGCAAAGGCAATTTTTAAAGCTGCATTTAAAGAATTTCTTGCAGCATTTGTTGTTCTAACATTAGCCTTTACAGCTACTCTCATTCCTAAATAACCCGCAAGAGCAGAAAGTGATGCGCCTGTAATAAAAGATAGCGCAACAAATCCGTTTGAGGTTTCCTCCGATTCTCCGTTAAAAAATAGAAGAATTGATACAGCCGCAATAAATACGACAATAATTTTGTATTCGGCCTTAATAAAAGCCATGGCTCCGACAGCAATATGAGATGCAATTTTTTTCATCTTTTCATTGCCTTCTTCTTGCCGCTTTATCCAAGCCGATTTCCAGACAGTGTATAACATACCCGTTATACCTGCTGCAATTAAAACATAGATTACGTTCTCCATTTGATGATTTGATTTGTGAAGATTTAAATTATTATTTATTTATAATGTGACGTAAAATTAAAAAGTTTACGCAAAATTCCAAATCTAAATCGATTGCATTAAATGTTAATAATTATTTAATCTATTGTTTTTCATTTATTTATTATAAAAAAGAATAAAGAAAATAATGTAAATAACTTAATAATTGGATAGAAGTATTAAGTTATTTGTTATGTACGCTTAGAATTTTACTTTACAATATTGATATTATTTTTCCAAAAATTAGTAGAAAAACCTATATAAAAAGTTGAATATCGACTTTCATCAATTCCTATTTTTTCTATTGAAAATTTGTAAGATAAAATGAAATGTAAATCCGACTTTTCATTAATAATAAAATTGAATTCGGGATTAAATTCCGTTTTCAAAAATCTTTCTCCTTGTAAAAATGTAACTCCGTAATCGCTCGGACGTAATTCATAAGATTTGTATATATCTCCTCCAAAACTAATTAAATCGCTATTATCAATTCCTTTTTCCAACCTTGAAAATTTAAATTCGAATAAAAATCTGTTTTTTTTATATTGGATAAATGATAAATATTCTCTGAAATTGGAACCTGCAAAATGAGCAAGAGGAACAGAAAAATTCCCGTAATTTATATTTTGTGTATAATGTGAATATGTGTAGGGAGTAACTTTATTATATTCTGCAAGGAAAAACAAATTTTTAATACTGAAAAGATTAAAAGATTTAAAACCAAATTGATATCCGAATTTATTTCCCCACCAACCGTTTCCGGCTTTTAATTCGGAAATTATTAAATCATCTAATATAAACTGCGAGTAAATTAGAGTCTTTTTGAATATTCTAATATTCAATGATGTACCCAAAAGAGCATTGTCATTTGTTCCGTTAGCAAATTCTGTGGGACGATAAAAAATTACGGGATTAAAATAGCTCAAATCGTATCCCTTTCTATCAAAATTTTTATCATATGGACTGCTTACAATTGCTTCAAAAAAATTAAAATTCAATCTTTTAAAAATATTGACGGATAAATAGTGTATAAAAGCCATTTTATCGCCGGCGAAGTCTTGGGTTTGATTGCCTAATAATTGATAATCTTTTATGCTTGCTATTAGCCAAATGTATTTAATTTTACCGACAGAAATGTCGGATTTAAAATATGGATATGAATTTGAATTTTCGGAAAGAAAAAGTGAATTATATCCTGCTCCAAAAAAATTACGCCCCTTCCCTATTTCAAAATTAATATATTTTGAAGCTATGTAATTTATTTTCCCTTCAAAATCAATAAACGCGAATTTGTTATTTTGAGACCAAAAGTATTTTCCAAAATTTGGAATAAACTTGGTTTCTGAAATATAAAATGAATTTTCATTGCTTACATCAATTTCAGATAAAACCAAATAGGCATTAATAAACAATTTACTCTTATAATTTGCATTAAAATTTGTTCCGAAGCTCAAAAAATAATTTAGCGAATTATCATTAAAACTATTTGAAAAAATTGAACGAAATTGTGGATTTACCGATAATGAAAGGTTATCTGAGTTTCTTTGAAACAGATTATCTATTAAAAATTTTGATTTTACATTTGACGAGTCATATTTGAATTCAATGTTATAATCAAAAGGTTTAATAGTGTAATGAAAATCAACACTCTCAATATTAATATTTTCAATACTAATATTTTTATAAAACCCGGAATAATAATTTTGTGCTGTTGCAATATTTGCAAAAGAAAGAAAAATTAAAGTAAAAAAAATGAATGTTTTCTTCACAAGCTTTAAAATTTTAGATATTTTTTTTGTTTAATCTTTTCTTTAAAATAACCGAAGGAATATAAAAAACTATCATTGCTAAAAGAAAATACAATAAAATAAGTCGTCTAATTCCTACATATTCTTGTAAAATAAAACCTGAAGCAGCAAATAATATGTTAACAATTATTAGTAATAACAAAGCTTTTCTATGCGTTAAACCTATTTCGATAAGCAAGTGATGAATGTGTTGTTTGTCCGGTTTAAAAATTGGTTTTCTTTGAAAGAATCTTATAAATATTATTCTCACCGTATCAAACAATGGTAAAATCAATATAGCAAAACTAATGGCCGGGGCAGCTCTTTTTGAGAATTCAAAATCCGGAAATTTATTCATTTCATTGAACTTGATAACCAGAACAGTTACAATGAGCCCAAGAATAAGAGAACCGGTGTCGCCCATAAATATCTTTTCATTTTTTGAAAAAACATTGAATCTTATAAATGCAATCAAACCGCCGGTTAATCCGGCAGAAATTACAGAATAATCTATTTCGGAAACAAAATAAAACCAAATTCCTAATGTTATTGATGCAATTATTCCAACGCTTGAAGATAATCCGTCTATTCCGTCGATTAAATTAAATCCGTTAATTACAATTAAAAAAACAAATAAAGTAAACGGAATGCTAATATAAACGGGAACTTCAAATATCCCGAAAAAACCGTGAAAACTTGTAAATCTTAAATCGCTCATAATTATTATAATCAAAGCTGCAACAATTTGTCCGCTAAGTTTGGTAAGAGGAGCAATAAGTAAAATGTCATCTTTTAAACCAATAAAAAACATAATAATTACGGCAACAATAATATATTTAAGTTCAGGAATATGCTCAATTTTTGAAAACATAAGAGCAGAAATTGTAAATCCTGCAAAAATTGCCAAACCTCCCAAAGTAGGAACACTTAAATTGTGTGAAGAACGTTCGTCCGGAACATCATATAAATTTTTGCTTCTTGCAACTTTTATAATAGAAGGAATTGAAACATAGGTTATTACAAAAGATGTTACAACTGCTGTAAGTAATAATATTTCGTCGGAAATTTGAATCATAAATATAATAATCTTTTATACAAATTTAATAAAGACAAATGAATTAATGCAATTTTAAAAAATATTTTAGTTTAAAATTGTTTTTAATACTTTTGAAATAATTAGATACAAAGATTTTATGCTTATAAAAAATTCAAAAATATTAGTAACAGGTTCAACCGGAATGTTGGGTTCACACCTAATTTATTCACTTTTAGAAAAGGGATATAAAATATCGGCAACTAAAAGGAAAACGAGCAATATTAATGATACAATAAAAATAATTGGTTTTTATACAGACAAATATATCGAACTAAAAGAAAATATTAATTGGATTGAAGCAGATTTGACAGACTATAATGATGTTGAAGACGCAATTTCGGGAAACGATATTGTTTTTAATTTAGCAGCAAATGTTTCTTTTAATCCGAAAGAAAAAGCTAAAATAATTGCCGAAAATACAATTATTACTGCAAATATTGTAAACGCCTGTTTAAAAGAAAATGTTAAAAAGCTTTGTCATGTAAGCTCTATTGCATCTATTGGCGAAAGTAATAACGGCGAATTAATTTCCGAAAAGAACGATAAAACAAATTTTAAAAATTCATCGGGCTATTCGATAAGTAAATTTGAAAGCGAAATGGAAGTTTGGCGAGGAATTTCAGAAGGATTAAATGCAGTAATAATAAATCCGTCGATTATTTTAGGACCGGGAAATTGGAAAAAAGGAAGTCCTATGATTTTTGATACTGTAAATTCAAATTTAAAATATTATACAACCGGAATAAACGGTTTTGTTGATGTTAGAGATGTTGTTGAAATTCTAATTGAACTTGCTAAAAGTGATATTTCTGAAGAAAGATACATTCTTAACTCAGAAAATTTGTCTTACAAAAATATTTTTGATTTGGTTGCCGAAAATTTAAACAAACCAAAACCAAAAATTGAAGCGGGTAAATTTCTTTTGGAAACGGCAAGGATTTTGGAAGAGTTAAAATATAAAATTTTTAATCATAAACCCAAAATCACTAAAGACACTATAAAATCTGCAATTAGCAATAGCTCATATTCAAATGAAAAGATAAAAAATGCTTTGAATTATGAATTTATTCCTATAAAAAAATCAATTTCAGATTTCGGTAAAATATTTTTACGTGATTTAGGGTTATAGAATTAAGATTCTAAACTTTAAAAATGCGAAAAACTTTACTTTTTTTTGTAACAATATTTTCAATTTCCTTTTCTCAAGCCCAAAATCCATTTTGGACAAGAGGAAATGCTTTTACAGTTCCATATAAAAAATTAGAGTTAAACGTTCTTTCACCTTCAAAATACGGCATAACACGCAAATCGGAATTATCACTTCATCCTTTAGCATTTTTTGTAATGCCGCACGTTTTTTATAAACAAAAATGGACAAAACTTTTATTCTTAAACAGAACATTATATTTATCATCTCGCCACGGAATTTATTATCCTACAGCAGCTTTAAAAAATTCGGTGAGATTTAATTTTGATTTTTTACCACACCCGACAGGAACAGTTCCCGGAGATATTGCAATTCAAAATGAAGCAATTTTTAGCATGTTTCTCGACGAACCGTCGCAATGCAGTTCGGGCGATAAATTGATTTCGGCAAGATTAGGATTCAAATATTCTTTTAAATTTAACGACACTCCTTTTCCTACAATCAACAGAGCAATTCTATACAGAGAAACTGTTGTGGGAACACCGGCTTTAGTTTGGTATACAACTGCAAGAATAGATGCACATTTGAATTCTTATTTTAACTATTTTGCCGAAGCTGAATTTTATTCTCAAGGCTTTTTTAAAAACATTTCAATTGAAGCAAAAGCAGGTTTAATGGGATATTCAGGAAAAAGAAGCAGTTCGTTCGGAGGTGTAAAATTTGCTTATTCGAGAATGCCCGGAAATTCAAAATTCTTGGTTATGCCAATTTTTGATGTTACTTTTAATATCAATCCAAAAAGAAAAAACAAAAACGAAATGAGCCTTTTTGGAGAGGAAATTTTTAAGCACGACAATAGTTTGGATATTACCGGAGATGAAAATATTAAGTACAGATATGAAGATAATTCAACTCCAATTATATCTAACACTAAAAAAGAAAGTTTTTTTAAAAGAATTTTCAAGAAACGAAATGAATAAGTGATTCTGCTAAAATCAAATCCGATTTATTTGTAATTTTTATATTTTCTATATTTCCTTCACAAAGAAATATTTTTTCGCCAAAAGCCTCAACCACAGAAGCATCGTCGGTAAAAAAATCTTTAAAATCCTGCCCGTAAGCTGCTTTTAAAATATCTGTTTTAAAAATCTGCGGAGTTTGAATTTCTTTGTATTCGTTCCTATTCACGGCAATTGATTCTCTGCCTGAAATTTTCCGAATCGAAAAATTAATTTCTCTCGACAACACAGCATTTCCTTTGTGATACGCAGTTTCAAAAGCACTTTTTATTGAGGCTGAACTTACAAGCGGACGAACTCCGTCGTGAACAGCCGTAAAACATTTTCCGTTTGTTTCCGCAAGAGCATTCTTCACAGAATGAAATCTGGTTTTTCCGCCTTCAACTATTTTGTGAGGAATTACAAAATTGTACTCTTCACACAGATTTTTCCAATACAAAATTTGATTTTCGGGAAGACTCAAAATGATTTTTGAAGAATTGTCGAAATTGAAAAATCTTTCGATTGTGTGCATCAAAATCGGTTTGGATTTAATGCACAAAAACTGCTTTGGAATTTCTGATTCCATTCTTTGACCGATTCCGCCGGCAACAATTACGATATGGTTTTCTTTACAATTTTCCATGTGTTTTTTACTTATGTAAACTTAGGTTTACATATATTTACAGCTTTACATTTGTGAAACATCAAAAAACAGTGCTTTATAGACGAAATCAAAAAAAAAATTAACTTTGTGGATACAAATGTAACAATAATTAATTTTGATTGAACTGAATATTTTGCGGTTTTTTTGCACAAATATCAGTTTCAAAAAATGAAATTTTAATAAAAGGTTTTTAATAAATTTATAAAATATTGAGAAATGAATAAAAATTCAAAAATATATGTAGCAGGAAATTCCGGTTTGGTAGGAAGCGCAATTGAAAGAAATTTAAGAAATAAATCATATTCAAATTTTGTTTTCACACCTCACTCCGATTTTGATTTAACAAACCAAAAAACTGTTAAAGATTTTTTTGAAAAAGAAAAACCTGAAATTGTTTTTTTGGCTGCAGCAAAAGTTGGAGGAATTTTAGCAAATAATAAATATCGAGCAAAATTCATTTATGAAAATTTACAAATTCAAAATAATATCATTCATCAAAGCTTTGAGAACGGCGTAAAAAAACTTATTTTTCTCGGCAGTTCGTGTATTTATCCTAAAAAGAGTTTACAGCCCATAAAAGAAGAATATTTACTGACAAGTGAACTTGAGTATACAAATGAGCCTTATGCAGTTGCAAAAATTGCCGGCATCAAAATGTGCGAAAATTATAATTTAGAATACGGTACAAATTTTATGAGTGTTATGCCAACTAATTTGTACGGATTGAACGATAATTACAATTTAGAAGAATCTCACGTTCTTCCGGCACTTTTACGCAAAATGCATTTAGGTAAAGTTTTAATGAATAATGATTTTGATTCGATTATTATTGATTTGAAAAAAAATCCGATTGAAGGAATTAATTATTATACCGGCAAAGATGAAATTATAAGTCTTTTGAAAAAATTTGGAATTGAAAGAGGAAAAATAAAATTGTGGGGAACCGGAAATCCGAGACGCGAGTTTCTTCATGCCGATGATTTGGCAGATGCATGCGTATTTTTGGCCGAGAATAAGAATTTTAAAGATTTAATTACTAATACGCCAAATTTTGAACAAGGCTCTTTAAACCGGATAAAAAACACTCATGTAAATATTGGAACCGGAAAAGATATTTCTATTAAAGAACTTGCCTATTTTATTAAGGATAAAATTGTTTATTATGAAGGAAATATAGAATGGGACTCAGAAAAACCCGACGGAACTTTTCAAAAACTTCTCGATACAAGCAAAATAAACGCTTTAGGCTGGAAATATAAAATAGAACTTGAAGATGGAATTAAAAATATGTATGATGAATATTTGAAATAATATAAATTACAATGGTCTGATTCCGATAACAAGAATGTCGTCAACTTGTCCATTTGA
>DZBS01000066.1:0-7873 GCA_022729995.1 Draconibacterium orientale
GGTTGCCGAAGGTCCGTTTACCGAAACAGATTCAATTACATCGGGATAAATTGTGCCTTGCGCAAGCCATTTTATTTCTTGCAATTTGTGAGCTTCGGCATCAAAAACTTCAATAAATGTTTTGCCAATTGCTTTTCTTTTTGCTTCCGGCTCCGAAATATTTTCTAATGCTTTATAAAATAAATCTTTTGCGTCAACACCAATAACATTCAATCCCAAACTTTTATATGATTCCATAACGTCTTCAAACTCGTTTTTTCGAAGAAGTCCGTTATCGACAAAAATACAAGTTAGTTTTTTCCCTATTGCTTTATCCAACAAAACCGCTGCAACAGTAGAATCAACTCCGCCGGAAAGACCTAAAACAACTTTATCTTCTTTTAGTTTTTCTTTTAGTTCCGAAATTGTTTTTTCAATATAAGTATCCGGAGTCCAATTCTGATTTAGATTACAAACATCTACCAAAAAGTTTTTTAAAATTTTTTGTCCTTGAGTTGAATGATAAACTTCCGGATGAAATTGTAAACCGAAAGTTTCTTCGTTTTCAATTTTAAAAGCACCAACTTTTATGCTGTTTGTAGATGCCGTAATTTTGAAATTTTGAGGAAGATTCACAATTGTGTCGGCATGCGACATCCAAACTTGCGAATTATCCGAAATGTTTTTAAAAAGAATATCGTTTTTGTCAATATTAATAAGATTTGCACGACCGTATTCTCTATGTTCGGAAGGTGAAACTTCACCACCGAAGTTTTGAGCAAGGTATTGAGCACCAAAACAAATTCCGAGAAGCGGCTTTTTCCCTTTTATGTATGACAAATCGGGTTTTGGAGAATTTGTGTCTCTAACAGAAAACGGACTTCCCGACATAACAACTCCTTTAACCGAATTGTCAATTTCGGGAAATTTATTGAACGGATGAATTTCGCAATAAATATTTAATTCTCTAATTTTACGAGCAATTAACTGTGTGTATTGCGAACCAAAATCTAAAATTAATATTTTTTCGGTCATTATTTTTTCAATTTAAAATCTATGTAAACCGGCAAATGGTCGCTGTATCCGCCCAAATATTTCATTCCTCCGTAAGTTCTAAATGGTTTTGTTCCGGTGTTTCTTTCATCTATTTCCAATAAAAAATCTGCATTAAAAACATGTGCATTATCTTTTGTTGTTCCCATATTTCCGCTGTTATTCAACAATGCTCCCGAAAGAATTATTTGGTCTAAAATTCCCCATGAACCTTTATATTTGATACTTCCTTCGCCTTTTTTAAATTGAAGATAATATGATAAATTATAAAGTTGTTCGTTCATAATTGTATCAAAATCTTTGTTGGCTTTTAGACCGTCCAAAAGACTTATATTATCAGGATAATCGTTTAAATCGCCCATGATTACAATTAAGGGATTTTTATCTGCCGTGAATAAAGAATCAACTTTTTTTCTGAGTAATTCTGCAGCAAAAATTCTTTTAGGTTCGGATATTGTTTGTCCGCCGTAACGTGAAGGCCAGTGATTAATAAAAATATGCAAAGTATCTTTGTCTTTTGTTCGACCTTTTACATATAAAATATCTCTTGTAGGTCTGTCGTCTCCCGGAAAATTTATTCTTAAAAATTCATTATCAATAGGTTTAAATTTATCTTTTCTGTATAAAAGAGCAACGTCAATTCCTCGTCCGTCGGGCGATTCTTTATGAACAATTTGGTATTTGTTTTTCTTTAAATACGAATTTGACGTGAGTTGTTCAAGGCAATATCTGTTTTCAATTTCACACAAACCAACAATTTCCGGTGCTTCCCACTGACCAACTGATGTAATTACTTTGGTTATATTATTGAGTTTCGCAGTGAATCTGGTGATATTCCAAAATCTTTCGCCTTCGGGTAAAAATTCTTCATCTTTAATTGTTGAATCATTAAAAATATCAAACAAGTTTTCGGCATTATAAAACATAAACCTGTAATCTCCTCTTTCATGCTCATAAGATTGAAGAGTTTGAGCAAATATTTTTTGATTAAATGAAAACAATATAGTGATGAACAGCAAAAATGCTTTAGTAATATTTTTCATTTTTTATTTTTTTGAGATGTATGAATAGATAAGATTATTTTTATTTATTATTTATGAAATTTTTGATTGATTTTATTCCCCAAGCTCCCAAAATCCATAGTATATTAATAATCATAAAGGCAACAAAGAATTTAAAAATTGCAGTTTTTGTGTCAAAAATTGAAATTAAACTTTGAGAAAATTTGTAATCATCAAATCCTCGATTAAGGGAAGCATGCGTAATTATGGCCATTAGTGAATAAGTTAAAATTATTATCAGAAAAATTTTTGAGAAAGTTCTAACAAAAGGACTTGCGATTACGTTAATATTTTTAAACATTATTTGTAGATTTATTTTACTGCAAATTTTAAAAAAATCGCTTATATTTACAACTAATGATTAAATTATAATGTATGAATTTAAGAAAATTAACATTCGCAACAATATTATTTATTGTAATATTCGCTCAAAACTCATATTCACAGGAGAATACAAGTTTTTCGGTTTCAAATTATTTATTAGATTTAAATACATATTTGAATTCCGGAGAAGCCGAAATGAGACAAACCGAGATAGATTCATTCCAAATTGAGTTTTCTCCTTTTTGGGAAACTCTCAATGAAAGTGAAAAAAAAGATATTTCATATATTTCAAATTATTTGTTGGAAAAAAAAGTAAAAAAAAGCGAAACGTTTTTATATTTCTTAAAAACCGCAATTGTTTTAAAACCAAAATCTACAACTAATTACACAAATTGGATTAATTTATTGGTTTCACTATCAAAACCCGAAAATTATTCAACAAAAGATATAAAAATATATATTGAACAATTATATATGCTTTCTGTAAACGACTTTGTTTATTGGTCAAAATCTGTAATTTGGAAAAAAGATAAAGGTTTATGCAATTTTGTTTTCGATATAAATACAAATTCTTTTAAAGTAAATTTCTCAAATGTTAATTTAGAGTGTTATTACTCAAAACAAGACACAATAAAAATTTATTCGACAAACGGTGTTTTGGATATTTTAAGCAATACATGGAAAGGCAAAAACGGAAAAGTTTTTTGGGATAAATACGGATATCCGCAATCGAACGTTTACGCAAGACTTAATAATTACAGAATTAATGTTACAAATGCAAAATATACAGCCGATTCTGTTGCATTTAAACACACAGAGTTAATGAAAACCGAAATACTCGGAAGTTTTTCCGACGAAGCTTCTTCATGGGCTAAAAGAAATAAAGTTTATCCAAAATTTATTTCATACAAAACCGATTTCGATAATATAAAAGGAAATATTCATTACCGAAGCGGAATTACCATGAACGGAAATAATATTGAATATTCGGGAACAAAAAACAAAGATGCCGAAATTGAATATATCGAAAACGGAAAAAAATTATTTCTGGCAGAATCACAACTTTTCTCAGAATCGGAAGGAAAATTAAACAGTAATAATGCAAAAATTTACATTTTTATAGGCAAAAATGATACAATTCAACATCCGGCAGGTAAATTTGAATTTTTTCAAAATGTATTGAATATAAGCAGAATAAAAGAAGGCGCAGGAAACCGTCCTTTTTTTGATACATATCAAAGAGTTGAAATTGAGTCAGATGCAATTTATTGGAATGTAAAAGATTCGCTTGTATATTTTTTGTCACAAGATATAAAAGATAAATATGTTCGCTCAGAAAATTACTACACTTTGCAAGATTTTGAAAAAGAAAAGATGTATGAAACAACAAATCCGCTGTTTGAAATAAAAAGATATTCAACTAAAATTCAAAGTAATACATTTCAGGCAAACGATTATTCCGCTTTTGCAAAAAAAGAACCAAATGCAATGCGACAACGATTTATAGGTTTGTGGTATGACGGATTTGTAGATTACGATACAGAAACTCAGCAAGTAACAGTTTTGCCAAAATTATACAATTATATAGAATATTTTTTTGGAAGAAAAGATTACGACGTAATAAATATTTCTAGCGTAGGAAAATCTCACGATTTAAAAACATTTTTCGGAAATCTTAATTGTGTTTACAGTAGAAATACAAATAATTTAACAGTTTTTGGTGTTGGCGGAGTTACGTTAAGTTACGAAAAAAAAACCGGATTTTTACCGACTAATAATTCTGTTGTAATTAAACACAACAGAGATATGTATTTTGGAGGAAAAGTTAGAGCCGGTTTGGCCGATATTCAATCCGAAAATTTTAAATTTGATTATAATAAATTTGAATTAAGTTTCAAGAAAGCCGATTCGTTAACATATACTGTAATAACTCCGGAACGCAATCCTGACGGAAGTTACAACTTGAAAAGATTAAAATCTACAATTGAAAATGTTACAGGAAAAATAAGAATTGATTTAGCCGCAAATAAATCCGGAATTAAAGATATTCCAAAATTTCCAACTCTTACAACAGAAGATGTTTCTTATGTTTATTACGACAGAAAAAATTTATATGACAGAAAAACATTTTTCTTCAAAAATTATCCTTTTGTAAAAGACAGCTTGTTGTTTTTATATGAAGAAAAAATTGCTATTAAAGGAATATTAGTTTCCGGCGGAATACTTCCCGATTTTGAAGACAAACTTAAAGTTCAAGACGATTATTCTTTAGGATTAATTCATAAAACGCCCGAAGAAGGTTTAAAACTTTTTGGCGGAAAAATGACACTTTCGTCAAAAGAAAGTTCGTTCACAAGCATGATTAAACTTAGCAATAGAGGTTTGGAAGCAAACGGTGAAGCAAAATGGTATAACACCACAATTGTTTCAAAAAACTTTAGTTTGTATTCCGATTCAATAAAAGCATTAGCCGATAACATTGAAATAAAAAGAGATACAACAACTGAAGGTTTTAAATATCCAGACGTAAAAGGAAAATTAATTATAACAAAATGGGACAGCAATAAAGATTTTATTTCATACACAACAACCGATACACCCGTTGAAATGTATGAAGGAAAAGTAAAAGTAAAAGGAACTCTTATTTATAAACCAAAAAGTCTTGAAGGAAAAGGAACAATAAATGTGGGAAACGGAACTCTTACATCAGAAAATTATACTTTTAACGATAATTCCTTTATGTCGGAAAAAGCAAATATGACAATGAAATCTAATACAGAAAATAAAGTTACGGCAAATGTTACCGACATGAAAGCTTATGTTGATATAAACAGTGAAAAAGCTGTGTTTGTTGCAAATTCAGACGATTCAAATGTTGCTTTTACAGAAAATAAATTAGTAAATTATCCAAATCACATGGTTTGGGATACCAAAAATAATAATTTGGATATTGACTATAATTTAAGTGTTTACACTACAAAAAACGCAAATCAAAAAGTTCTTGACAGTGCATATCTTGTTGATGTGTGTAAATTTGATAAATCTATTTTTTTTGAAGGAGAAGGACTCTCAAAATTTGTTTCAACCGACATTGCACAAAAAGGACTTACATTTTACGGAACAAAAGCAAATTACAATTCGGAAACCGGAATGATTGATTCAAAATCGGTTAAAAAAATTATTGTCGCCGATATTGAAGTTACACCAACAAGCGACGTAACAATCGGACCCGACGGTAAAATCGGTAAACTATACAAAACAACCGTAAAAGCTCGCGGACGACACAATATCAGCGATGTTGATATTACAATTACCAGTAAAGACGAATATGTGGCTTCGTCAGGAACTTATATTTATTACGACAAAAACAGAACGTCTCAAAATATAAAATTCGATAATATAACTTACGATACTGACGTTCAGGCTACGGTAGCGCACGGATTTGTTGAGCAATTTCAAAAATTTAAATTAAGTCCGTATTTTGATTATTATGGTGAAGTTTATTTTAACGCCAAAAACGATTTTTTGAAATTTAAAGGCTTTTCAAAACTAATTCATACATGTCCTACAAAACCATATTGGTTTGCTTTTGAATCAGATATAAACCCCGATAGTGTTTATATTCCGCTGGCTTCCGATTTACACTCAGATTTAGCTCTAAATAAAGCAAGAATTTTTGCCGATATTATGATTAGCAACGATTCTTTGGGTTTATTCTCTTCATTCATGTCGACCGACCCAGTCGGAACATCAGAATCAATTTTTTCTATTAGAGACGATTCGTATTTTATTTGTTATAATGAAGAAAAAGTTAGATACGAAATTGCTAATAAAGAGAAGTTTGCCGACAGAATGAATCCCGGAGAATACATGGAATTAGACACTCGAAATTGCATAATAAAGGGCGAAGGAAAATTTAATTATACAACAGCTTTGCGTCTCGATTCTATTGGCGGATACGGAGATTTTAGATATGATATGAACTCAAAATCTTTCACGGCAAATACTCTCACTTATTTGGATTTTTTCTTCAACAAAAAAGCATCGGATATAATTTCGGATAAATTAAATTTGAATTATGTTGCCGGAGGAGTTAATTTAACTCAAGAAATTTATATTAAAAATATGAATAATATTTTAGGTGTTTTTGGTGCAAAAAGCCTTTTTGATGATATGTCGCTTAACGGCGGAAAACCTAAAAAATTCCCTTTAGAACTTGATAAAACTCTTGTATTTTCCGATGTTAAATTTGAATGGAACGAAAGCTCGCGTTCTTTCAAATCTGTAGGAAAAATTGGAATAGGAAATCTAAATAAAAATATGCACAATAAATATCTCGACGGATATATCGAAATAAGAAAAGACCGTTTTGGCGACAAAGTTTTCATTTATTTTGAAACAAATCCAAACGAGTGGTTCTTTTTCGCTTTTTCCGGAGGAATTATGAGAACCTATTCGTCTGTTCCCGAATACAATAAAACACTTGAAGAATTGAAAGACAGCGAAATGAAAATTAGAACAAATAAAGGAATTTTTAATTTTATGCTCACAAATTTAGAAGCTAAAGACGGATTTATTTATGAATTTACAGGAAAACATCCGGCATTACAAAATAATAGTAACAATAATAACAGCAATAATTCCAATATAAATTACGATGATAATTAGTTTGAAAATTATATATTTATAAATAAAAATTTTTAGAAGTAAACATACTTGAAATTCAGAGTTTATGCAGCCTGTTTTGTTTCAATTTCCGAAACATTCAGCTTTTGCAAGCTTTAAGTTTGCAGCATTTAATTATATTATTACCAAATCGTTTACAGTTTCAAGTTCGAAAAGAAATTCAGGTGCTAAATCTAAACCATTATTCCAACCTATTGTGTTTAAAACAATTTTAAACTTTTTAAAATATTCAATATCTCTTAACGGTTCAAAAATTTTTCTGTGGTCATTAAAAATTGTGGATTTCAAATCTACAATTTTCGTTTCTCCATTATTGAATAATAATTTTATTTTATAATCGGATATGTATTCTGATTTTATAACTTCTAATATCATGGTGTTTTATTTTAATGGATCTATTTTTGAGAATTCTCCTGTTTCTATAATCGAATACCAATTTTGTAACAATTCTTCTTTATATAATTCATACCATTCAATAACTTTTTTAAGTTCATTATTTGGGAATTTCCCTTCAATAATTCCTGTTTTTATCTGAACAATTATTTTAAAATCACCATATTTTGCATGAAAATGTGGCGGATTATGTTCGTTAAAATTTATAAAAATTATAATTCCAAAAAATCTACTTATTTCAGGCATGAATTTATTTTTATTACAAAAATATGAAAAAAATTCTTATAAAAATTCAAATTGAGAATTGTGTATTAAATAACTCAATAAAATTTCCCTTGCCAAGTGTTTTCTTCAAGGAATTTCTTTTCTATTTTACT
>DZBS01000066.1:7973-17402 GCA_022729995.1 Draconibacterium orientale
AATAAAATTTCCCTTGCCAAGTGTTTTCTTCAAGGAATTTCTTTTCTATTTTACTAACAATCTCGAAGTTTTTCAGCGAATTCCATTTTGGAGCAATCAGCAAATCTGCGGGCGATTCGCTAATAAATCTTTCAATAATTATTTCCGGATTTAACAGTTCAACAAATTTTACAACAAAACCGATATATTCATCAGCCGAAAAAAGTTCAAATATTTCGGGTGTGTTTTTATATTGATTTGCCATTATTGTGTTTTTTATTATTTGCAATTGGTGCAATTTTAATGTCTCAAAAGGCAATTTAGAAATAATTTTTGCGTGTTCGAGCATTTCATTTCTTGTGTCGCCGGGCAAACCCAAAATGTAGTGAATTCCTACATGAATTCCTCTGTTCGCAAGAAGTTTCAATGTATTTTCCGATTCTTCGAAAGTGTGTGCTCTGTTAATATTTTTTAAAGTTTCGTTGTTGCATGTTTCTATTCCTAATTCAACCGAAACATAAAATTTTTTTGCGAGTTCTTCTAAATATTCAATTGTTTCAATATCAATACAATCTGGTCTTGTAGCAATTGAAATTCCAATTATTCCTTCAACAGAGAGGGCTTCTAAATACATTTTTTTTAGAATCGAAATATCGGCATAAGTATTTGAATATGCTTGGAAATAGGCTATATATTTTTGAGTTTTATATTTTGGAGCAAAAAATGCTATTCCTTCTTTTAATTGTTGTGAAATTGATTTTTCCGGACTGCAATAAAAAGGATTAAAAGTATTATTGTTGCAATATGTGCAGCCTTCTTTTGATTTTGTTCCGTCTCTGTTTGGACATGTAAAACCTGCATCAACGGCAATTTTTTGAACTCTTTCCGAAAATTGTTTTTTGAAGAACGATGAAAAATCGTTGTAAGGTTTATCGTGTTTCCAAAAATAATTTTTTTGCATTTTTATGCTTTTATTTTAAAAAATTCGAGCAAAACTATTAAATGAGTTTTGCTCGAGAAAATTAAAAATGAATATTTTATAATCCTAAATAATTATTGTTTATCGTTTTCAATTACTTCAAAAGCTTGTTCAAAACCAATTCGTTTTGCAAGAATTTTATAATTTTTATCGAGTAAATATAAAACCGGCGAACTGCTAATATCATAGTTTGAACGAAACGGATCAAACGGATTCCAAACATTTATCCATTTATTTAATTGATTATCTTTTAAATATTCCAACCATTCTTCGTTAATTCTTGTGTGTTTATTCCAATCGTCCAAATCTTTGCTTAGGAAAAGCGTAATAACCTGAATGTTTTTTTTGTCGCCACTTTTTTCCAAATATAATTTATAAAATTCGGGTGTTTCTTTTTTGCAGTGACTACAATCCGGAGTCCAAAACCACAAAATAATATAATCGGCTTTTATGTCATAAAGTGTTGATAAATTGCCGCTTGTTTTGAAATAATTATTCAAAATATTTGCTTTTGAATTTGATTTTTCGGCATCGTTTGCTTTTGATTTTTCAATTTCTAATCCGTCGGTTTTGAATTTCGATAACTGAGAAATTAAACCTATTATTTTTACCGAATCGTTTGGAATTTGCCTAAAAGTAATGTTTTTAGCAATGTTTCCAACCAAACAAGTTTTTTTGTTTACAATTTTATCTTTCAAATCTTTAATAAATTCGGGCGAACTCCATTTTGCTTCCGGAATATAATATTTTTCGGCAATGTGCACATAAACATTTTCGGCAAACATAAGTTGGCTTGAGGCATATTTATTGAAAAGATGAATTAACATATATCTGAAAAGTTCGTCGTTTGTTCGTGCCGCATTAATAAATCTGTCGGATTCTTTAATTAAAGTATCCGGATTTTGCAATAAAACTTTATCAAAAAACATATCAATTTTATCTTCATAAATCGGAGTTCTCAAAAGTCGAGCATCAGAAATATCAAAATAATCCCAAAAATGATTTCTGTAATAATAATATTGAGCTTTTTGGTCGGTTATTGTTTTTGGAACTTCAACTTGTTTTGTCGACAATAAAAATTTTGAGAAAAAGAAATCGGGATTTGCACTTATTGTTTTCTCAAAATAATCTTTTCTGTTTTTATTCAACTCGTCAAATTTTGTTTTTACTTCATCTTGTTTGAGTTTATTGTTTTCAAACCTTTTATACTGAGCCATTAATGTATCTTGCTCTGTTTGTGAAGTCATTAAAAATTTTTGATATTCAGAAAAAACAGTATTTTCCGGATTTCCAATATATTTAACTGTATTTAAAAAGTTGAAAGTATCGGCTGTTATTGTAAATTTTTGATTTTTATCTAACAAAAAATCAAAATATTTTTTATTTGGAAGAAAAAGAAAATACATTCCTCCCGGCCAATTATTTTTTGCCGTAAAAACGCCGTATCCTTTTTTATCGGTAACAATTGTGTCGTCAGGAACAAGTTGATTGTTAAAATGATGTCCTAAAATTATTGTGTCGGAAGGTAAACTTTTAATATTTATTTTAATCTCACACGAATGTTGCGAAAAACTGTTTGAGTAAATTAAAAACACTGCTAATGTTAAAAAAATAATATTCTTCATATAAAATTTTTTACTATTATTATTTAAAATGATTTTATTTTGCTTGATAACGCCGTAAAGTTAAAAATAATATATGTTTTAACGAAAAAGATGATAAAGTTTAAGAAATTTTAATATTTTTTTCGGCTATTTAAAGATTTGATGAAACTATAAAAATTATTAATCTTTTGTCGATTAATTTTTTTTACTTTGTCGATTATTTTTAAAGATAAAATAATTAATAAGTAATATAATTACACTTGGTTTTAAGAAATTTGCATGAGAGAAATAGTTTTTGAGATTAAAGATTTTTTGAAAAAAGATTTTAATATTTATATATATTCATTTACTGTAATATTTTTGGGAGCTTCTATCCTATTTAATTACACTTATAATTTTGATAACGGTTTTATTGATAAAAGTTTTGGAAAAATTTACGGCTCCGGAGTTTATTTTCTCTACTATTTAATTCCTTATTTAATAGTTTTAATTCTTTCGTTAGTAATTAAAAAACAAACATATAAACTCAAACAACGAGAATTTTGGGTAAAAGTAATTACCTTTTTTGGAATTTTCGGAATTTCAATAGCATTTTATCAATATAGAAAACTTTTAACACTTTTTGCCGATAATTCTTCGGAAGCAAATTTTTTAATTAAAATATTCGGAAATTTAAAAAGAATAATTCCTTTCTTAATTGTTTTCTATATAATTAAAAGAATTTACGATAAAAATGATAATCATTTATACGGACTCAGATATAAAGGAATGAATTATAAGCCTTTCTTTATAATGCTTTTATTAATGATTCCGTTAATTGCGGCAGCTTCATTTTTGCCGAGTTTCCAGCATAGTTATCCGCAATTTAAATTTTGGCGATACAGCAATGCTTATGATTTAGAGTCAAATCGGTTATACGGAATTTTTTTATTTGCTTATGCAATGGATTTTGTAAGCATTGAACTTTTATTTAGAGGTGCATTAATTATCGGAATGGCTAAAGTTTTAGGAAGAGAAGCAGTTTTACCTATGGTTGCTGCTTATGTTTTTATTCATTTCGGAAAACCGCCCGGAGAAGCAATAAGTTCTTTTTTTGGAGGATTTATTTTGGGTATTCATTCTTTATCTAAAAAAAATATTTTTGGAGGAATTGTTATTCATGTCGGAATTGCATTTTTAATGGAACTTGCAGCAGTTCTGCAACATTTTTACGGAAAATAATTTATTATGAGAATAGATATAATTACAGTTTTACCCGAATTACTCGAAAGTCCTTTTAATCATTCAATTGTAAAAAGAAGTGTTGACAAAGGAATTGTTGAGATTTTTATTCATAATCTCAGAGATTTTTCCGAAGATAAACATAAAAGAGTCGACGATGCACCTTTTGGCGGTTCGGCAGGAATGGTAATGAAAATTGAGCCTGTTCATAAAGCCATAAATTTTTTTAAATCGCAAAGAAATTACGACGAAATAATCTATACAAGTCCGGACGGCGAAAAGTTTAATCAGAAAACTGCAAACAGAATGTCGTCGTTTCAAAATATTCTTATTCTTTGCGGTCATTATAAAGGAATAGACCAAAGAATTAGAGAATTGTTAATTACAAAAGAAATTTCAATAGGCGATTATGTTTTAACCGGCGGCGAATTGGCTGCCGCAGTAATTGTCGACAGTATTGTTCGTTTAATTCCCGGAAGTATTTCCGACGAAACTTCCGCATTAACAGATTCTTTTCAAGATAATTTGCTTGCTTCGCCTGTATACACAAGACCTTCTGAGTTTATGGGAATGAAAGTTCCCGATGTTTTATTATCGGGTAATTTTAAAGAAATTGAAAAATGGGAATTAGAGCAGTCGCTTGAAAGAACAAAAAAACTCCGCCCTGATTTATTAGACGGAGTTGATTTTTAGTTATTTAATTTATATTTTAAAAAATTACATTCTTTCCGGAACTTCAATTCCCAAAAGCGATAATGCGTCTTTTATTACAATTCCGGTTTTATCGGCTAATGAAATTCTAAAATTTTTAATATTTCGGTCATCTTCTTTCAAAATTGGCATTTCGTGGTAAAATCTGTTAAATTCTTTTGCAAGTTCATACACATAATTTGCAATAACTGCAGGATTTCTTTTAGATCCGGCTTCTGCAATAGTTTCGGCAAAGAGATAAATATTTTTGATTAACGAATTTTCTATTTCAGATTGTTTTGTATTATGAAACTCTTTATAATCGACAATTCCGAGTTCTTTTGCTTTTAAAAGTATTGATTTTATTCTAACATAAGTATATTGAACAAAAGGTCCGGTATTTCCGTTAAAATCTATTGATTCTTTCGGATTAAAAGTCATATTCTTTTTAGCGTCAACTTTTAATATGAAAAATTTTAAAGCTCCCAAAGCAATTTTTCTGTAAATTTCATTTTTTTCTTCTTCCGAAAAACCTTCAAGTTTTCCTAATTCTTCGGCAGTTTCTTTTGCAGTTTTAATCATTTCAAAAATCAAATCGTCGGCATCAACAACAGTTCCTTCTCTCGATTTCATTTTACCTTCGGGTAATTCAACCATTCCGTAAGATAAATGTGTAAGTTTATTGCTCCATGAATATTCAAGTCTGTCGAGCACAATAGAAAGAACTTTAAAATGATAATCTTGTTCGTTTCCAACTACATAAATTGTTTCATCAAATTGATAATCATTGTATCTGTCAACAACTGTTCCCAAATCTTGTGTCATATAAACCGAAGTTCCGTCGGCTCGAAGAAGAACTTTTTCGTCCATTCCGTATTCTGTTAAATCAATATAAACAGTTCCGTCGGGTTTTTGTTTTAATTCTCCGGTTAAAAGACCGTTCATAACAATCTCTTTTCCTTTTAGATATGTTTCCGATTCATAATAAATTTTATCGAAATTAATACCCATACTTTTATATGTTTCATCAAATCCGGAATAAACCCAATCGTTCATCATTTTCCAAACTTCACGAACTTTTTCGTTTCCTCGCTCCCATTTCTTAAGCATGTTTTGAGCTTTTTTCATCAGTTCGGAATTGTCGGCAGCTTCTTTTTCCGACATTCCTTTGTTCATAAGTTCGGATATTTCTTTTTTGTATTCTTTGTCGAACATTACATAATAATTTCCAACGTAATGATCGCCTTTCATATTGGCAATTTGCGGAGTTTCGCCGTTTGCAAACATTTCCCAAGCAAGCATCGATTTGCAAATATGAATTCCTCTGTCGTTAATCAAATTTACTTTTATAACATCAAAACCGTTGGCTTTTAATATTTCCGAAGCCGACCAGCCTAAGAAATTATTTCTGATATGTCCTAAATGTAGCGGTTTGTTTGTGTTTGGCGATGAATATTCAACAACAATTCTTTTTGATTTTTCATCTTGTTTTTTAAACCCAAAATTGTTTGTTTCAATAATTCCTCTTAAAATATCAATCCAAAATATTTCTGTGAAACTGATATTTAAAAAGCCTTTAAAAATATTATATTCAGAAATAAAATTTAGGTCATTTTTTAAAAATTCGCCAATTTCATTTCCTGTTTGTTCCGGATTTTTTTTCGATGCAACCAACAAAGGAAAAACAACAAGCGTATAATCACCGCTAAATTCTTTTCTTGTTCGTTGAATTTGAATTTTTTCGGGTGAAATTTTTTCGCCGTAAAGACTTTCTATTGCTTTTAAAGCAGAATTTATAAGTATTTCTTCTATTATTATCATTTTATATTTATGTTCAATTCAAAACTTTGCCAAAGATAAAAAATATTTATTAAAGCGGTTAAAAAGAAACTATAAACATTGAATTGAATGGAATAAAGGAAATTTTATTTAAAAAATAGCGTTATCAGTTAAAATTTTCACATTTTTGGTTTTTTAATAATCTTAAAATGAAACATCCATTTATTGTCTTTCAGCATGCACAAACAAAAATTTAGGATGTTCCTATGTAACCTTTAAAATTAAAATATAAACACATGAAATTAAAATTCAATGTTTTTTTTATATTGATAATTGTGTCTTTCGCAATTTTATCGTGCACAAAAGAAGAATATTTTCAAGGAGAAAATGCAAATCTTGTTTTTTCGGAAGACACAGTTTTGTTCGATACTGTTTTTACAGGAATTGGCTCTGCAACAAGAGTATTTACAGTTTCAAACCCAAACGATTTACCTGTTAAAATTACAAATATTAAACTCGGAAAAGATGATATTTCAAAATATAGATTCAACATAAACGGTGTTTCGGGAAATGAAGTTTCGGATATTGTAATTCCGGCAAACGACAGTTTATTCGTTTTTGTTGAAGTAAATATCGACCCAAGCAAAGATTTATTAATTGAACAAGATTCAATAATTTTTGAAGCAAATAATAATTCGCAAGATATTGATTTAGTTGCTTTCGGTCAAGATGTTATATTGATAAAAGATTCAGTTTTAAATAGTCAAACTTGGACAAATGCAAAACCGTATTTAGTTTATAATTTAATGGCTGTTGATGAAAATCAAATTCTTACATTAGAAGCCGGAACACATATTTATTTCCACAGAGGTTCTTCGTTTATAGTGCTCGGAACAGTAATTGCTAACGGAAATGTTTACGAAAATGTTATTCTTGAAGGCGACAGACTTGAACATGATTATTATGATATTCCGGGTCAATGGGACGGCGTTTGGATAACAAAATTGAGTAAAGATAATGTAATGAATTACACGCAAATACTTAATGCAAATGTTGGAATTGCTGTCGACAGCATTAACGGTTCAAACCCAATGCTAACAATAAGTAATTCAAAAATCGAGCACCATTCAATTTACGGAATTTCGGCACAAATGAGTAATGTTTTAGCAACAAATTGTGTGATAACAAATTGCGGAATATATTCAGTTTTTTTATCAAGAGGAGGAAATTATTCTTTTTATCATTGCACAATTGCAAATTGGTGGAATTACACTGTCAGAAATACGCCGGCCGTGTATTTAAATAATTATTTTGTGTATGAAAACAATGTGTATATTTATGATATGGAAAGTGCATATTTCGGAAATTGTGTAATTTGGGGAGATCAAAAAACAGAATTTAATTTTGATTTTTATACATCAGGAGTAAGTCATAATTTTAAACTTGAAAATTGTTTTGTGAAGATTGATACTTCGGCACATATAAACACTTCTATTACAGAAAATTTTATTGATAACAATTATAAATCCGACCCGGTTCTGAAAAATGTGAAAGCTTACGATTTTAGTTTGTCTGAAATTTCTCCCGCTATTGACAATGGTAAATTGTCTGTTACAGAACTTCTTCCGGCTTTGTTGAACTTGGATATAAACGCACTTTCGCGAATAAGCGATTCGGCTCCGGATGTTGGAGCTTATGAATTTATTAAATAAAAGTTTTCAAACCGATTCATTATTATATTTTTGCAGAATTAGATTCTTAATGAAAAGAAAATGTTATTAACAAGTTACTAACAGGCTAAAGTCTTTTAATTCAATTAAATAAATAGTTGTTAACAATATTAAAAAATGGGAAGACAGAGATATAAATACCCTAAATTTGAAAACGTAAAAGTAATTGACCTTACAATTGACGGAAAAGCTGTTGCAAAAGTTCTTTATGACAATCCGGACAAAAAAGATATTACAATTTTTATTACAAAAGCAATGCCCGGCGACATTGTTAATATCCAAATAAATAAAAAGAAAAAAAACTATTTTGAAGGCTATCCTACAGAATTTGTAAAATTATCGAGCCAAAGAATTGAGCCTGTTTGTAGACATTACGGAATTTGCGGAGGCTGCACTCGCCAAGATTTAGATTATAAAACTCAACTCGAATATAAGCAAAGACAAATTGAGGAAACTCTAAAAAGAATTGGAAAAATAGAACTTCCACAAGCAAAAAAGATTACAGCTTCCGAAGATTCTGTATACTATAGAAATAAACTTGAATATACATTTTCAAACAAAAGATGGCTTACCGAAGCCGACATCGAAAACAGATATAATATTGAGCAAAGTAACGCACTCGGATTTCATATTCCCGGTCGTTTTGACAAAGTATTGGATATTACCGAATGCAAACTTCAATCGGAATTGTCGAATGAAATAAAAAATTTTATAAGACAATTTGCTTTCGACAATAAATTAAGTTTTTATGATTTGGTTGAACATCACGGATTATTGAGAAATTTAATAATAAGAACATCAACAATCGGAGAAATAATGGTTCTTCTTTCGTTTGCCGAAAATAAAATTCAGGAAATTGAAAATCTTTTAAAAGCAATTCAACAAAAATTTCAGCAAATAACATCAATAATGTATGTTGTAAATCCGAAGAAAAACGATACAATCTTAGATTTAGACATAATAAATTTCTCGGGTAAAGACCATATAATTGAACAAATGGGCGAACTAAAATTTAAAGTAGGACCAAAATCATTCTATCAAACAAATTCAAAACAAGCTCACACATTATATAAAATAGCAAAAAACCTTGCCGATTTAAAAGGCACCGAAACAGTTTACGATTTATACACCGGAACCGGAACAATTGCAAATTTTGTTGCCGATAAAGCAAAAAAAGTAATTGGTATTGAATATGTTCCAGAAGCCATAGAAGACGCAAAAGTAAATTCCGAAATAAACGGAATAAAAAACACTGAATTTTACGCCGGCGACATGAAAGACATTCTTAACGAAGAATTTATTGAAAAAAACGGAAAACCCGATGTAATAATTTTAGATCCGCCTCGAGCAGGAATTCACGGAGATGTTATAAATACATTAATAAATTCAAAAACCGAAAAAATTGTATACATAAGTTGTAATCCGGCCACGCAAGCCAGAGACTTAC
>DZBS01000067.1 GCA_022729995.1 Draconibacterium orientale
CTACTTCTCGCTCTTCTTTTGACTCAGCTTTTGGAATTTTTATTTCTAAAAAAAGAATGACAAAATCTGTTGAAATAATGTCGAGGGCAATTTTTCAAAAAGCCGGAATTAGATTTACAAATCAAAGAATAGGAATTTTATTTTTTGTGTCGTTAACCGAGAAAAAAGTTGTAATAATTCCCGACAGAGGTGCAGAAACAGCAATTCCGTTTGAAGTTACACAAGAAATAAATAACGATTTTCAAACAATATTTATTCAAAGTAATATTGCAGAAGCATTTGTTGAAAAATTGAATAACTTGAAAACGGTTTTTAATAAATATCTGCCGCCTATAGAGAATGATATTAACGAATTACCCGATTTTGTTGAAATAAATTTTTAAAAACTGAACTATGAAGAATTCAAATTATAATATCCGACTCTTTAATTTTTTAATTGTTGTTTTTGTAATAATAATAATGTTTTATCCTCCATTTGCCGAGTTAATTTATGCTCGTCCGGGAGGCGGAAGTTCGTTTTCCGGCGGTGGCGGAAGTGGCGGCGGCGATGGCGATATTGGATTAATAATCTATATTTTATTGCAACTTCCGCCCGAAATTTCAATTCCTTTAATTATTGCTTTAATAGTTTTTAAAATATATCAATCTAAAAAAAATAAGAAAGAACAAGGTGCAGTTACTTCATCTGAAACTGTTGCATCTCGTGCAAGTAAAAATCAAAATATCGAAAATTTAGTTGAAACTCTTGTAATTGAAGACAAAAATTTTTCCAAAGTTTTGTTTCTCGATTTTGCCGCTTCGGTTTACAATAAATTTTATGCTTGGCAAAACACTCCGGAATTTAAAAATTTAACTCCTTTTATAGATATAAATGATAAAAATGTAATAATATCACCAAATAAAATATTTCGCGAAATTGTTGTAGGCAGTTTAAGAATAACCGATATTCAGTTTTACGAAAAAATAGTTGGAATTGCAGTTGATATCGACGCAAATTACACATTGATAATAGACGGAAAAAGAACAAGATATTCTGTTTATGAAAGATGGTATTTCAACAGAACACGCGGCGTTTTATCTGTTGAACCCGAAAAATTAAACAAACTTGCATGTCCGAATTGCGGTGCAACATCAGATTTTACAGATGCCGGAACATGTAACAGTTGCGGAACATTTATTGAAAGAGGAAAAATGCAATGGTTTGTTAAAAATCATAAAATTCTTAGTCAAGTTGTATTCAACACAAGCGGAATTGCACATTACGAACCCGAAAGAGGAACAGAATTACCTTCTGTTTTCCAAGCCGGATTGGCAAATAAATTAAATGTTTTTGGAACAAAACACGGACATAATATTGAAATATGGAAAAATACATTTTATGGCAGCGTTGTTTCGGAATATTTTATAAAAATTTATAATGCTTGGAGCAAAAATAATTTATCATCTGTTAGAAATTTACTTACAGACAGGCTTCACGAATCGTTTATGTTTTGGATAAATGCCTACAAATCTCAAGGTTATTCTAATAAACTGGAAAATATTAGCATAAGAAATATTGAAATAGTAAGAGTTGATATTGATAAATTTTATGAATCAATAACTGTAAGAATTTATGCTTCTGCCTTGGATTTTGTTGTAGATAAAAGTTTAAAAATTGTGGGAGGTTCAAATCGCAGACAACGCGATTATACCGAATATTGGACATTTATAAGAAGAGCAGGAGTAGAGAAAGATGTTTTTGACTACGACACATGCCCGAGTTGCGGTGCAAAAGCAGACAAAATGGGCGACGGCGGAGTTTGCGAATATTGCGGAACAAAAATTAGTAACGGCGATTTTTCTTGGGTTTTGGCAATAATTACTCAAGATGAAGTTTATTCCGGATAAATTTTATAATTATACAAATGACAAAACTTAATTCGTTTTTTTTATTATTAATAACAATCTCATTTTTAATATATTCATGCAATACATCAGATTCAAAAACAAAATTTAATGTAACCGACACTTCAAAAATATCGCGAATAGAAATTCTCGGGCAAAATGAATTATTGGAATTTGAAAGAAAATCCGTTGGTTGGAGCGTGAACGAAAAATATTCCGCATTGCCCGAAGCTGTTGATTATTTATTGCGGCTTTCGCTAAATATTGTTATAAAAGCTCCGGTTTCAAAAGAAGAAAATGATTCATTATTCAATTCAATAAAAAATAATTTTAAGAAAATAATTTTTTTTGAAGATAACGAAATTGTTAAAACATGGTTTCTCGGAAAATTTTCTAAACAAGATGAAGGAACTTATGCTTTAGTTGATGAAAATTCAAAGGTCTTTATTATCAGTGTTCCCGGTTTAACAAACGATTTAGATAAAAATATTCCTTCTCATAAATTTTTGTGGATAACGGCAAAAATTTTTGAATACGAACCAAACGATATTGTTATGATTAATGTTGAATATCCTATGAAACCTGATGATTCGTTTAAAATATCATTCAAAAAAAATAATGAAACAGATTTTTATTGCGAGAACAAACATTTTGGTGAAAAAGAAAAAAATATTTTGGCAATCGGAGCATATTTATCATATTTCAAATCGGTAAAATTTAATTCTTTTTTGCAAGATTTTTCTAAAAATCAAAAAGATTCATTATTAAAAGAAACGCCTTTTTTTGTTATAGAAGTGAAAAATAAAAATGGAGTTATCAATTCATTAAAAGCATTTTATATTAAAAATGAGAAAAATGAAATTGATAATAATTCGTATTTAGGAGTTTTAAACGAATCGGATTTTGTGAAGGTAGATTTTTTCGATACAGATTTAATTATGAAAACACCGGAATATTTTAAATCAAACTAAATCAAATAATTTTATATTTGTAAAAAAACCAAAATTAGAAAATGATAAAATCAATGACAGGTTACGGAAAATCTGTAGGATATTTCCAAAACAAAACAATTTCTGTAGAAATTAAATCTTTAAACAGCAAAAGCTTAAATCTTTACACAAAAATTCCGGATTGTTTCAGCGATAAAGAACTTTTTATAAGAAATGAGATTACAAATTTTCTTCAAAACGGAAAAATTAGTGCAACAATTACTTTGGATTCCGATATTGACAAAACAGTAAAGCTAAATATTTCTGTTATTGAATCTTATTACAATCAACTTTCAGAAATATCTAAAAAATTTAACAGAAATTTCAACGATGAAAATGTTTTGCAAATTATAATGCGAATGCCCGAAGTTTATAAAATGCAAAACGAAGACGATAATCCGGAAGAATGGAATGTTGTTGTGGAAACACTAAAATCGGCAATTATTGAAATTGATAATTTTAGAATTCAGGAAGGAAAATCGTTGGAAAATGATATTATGTTGAAACTAAATAAAATTATGGATTTGATTCCGGAAGTAGAAAAATATGAAAGCGAAAGAATTACACTTATAAAAGACAGATTAAATTCAAAACTCAACGAAAATATCAGCAAAGAAGAACAAAACGACAACAGATTTGAACAAGAAATAATTTATTATCTTGACAAATTTGATTTAAACGAAGAAAAATCGCGTTTATTAAATCATTGCGAATATTTTATTGAAACAGTAAAATTAACCGAATCGGCCGGAACAAAACTTGGTTTTATTACACAAGAAATTGGTCGCGAAATAAATACTTTAGGCTCAAAAGCAAATCATGCCGAAATACAAAAAATTGCCGTTCAAATGAAAGACGAATTAGGAAAAATTCGTGAACAAATACTTAATATTCTTTAGTTTATGCAAGTTTTTAAAAGTTATAATATTATCTTTTTTTCAATCTTTTTGATTTTACAGTCGTGTTTTACCGCAAGTAATTTAACGCCTGTTCCGAAAAACTCGGTTTATTCATCATCACAACTTAAATTGCATCCTGAATTTAAGGTTTTTCATGATAATTCAGACGAATCTACACTTTTTTATAAACTTTACACAAACGAAATAAAATTCAGCAAAGCAAATACAGAAAATGTAAATCAGGCAGTTATAAAAATTTCTTATACAATAACTCCTTCATTTGTTGATAAAAGAATACTTGATACAGCAACAATAATGCTTAGTTTGAAATATGTTCCGCTTCAAACAAGTGTTGTTTCATCAATAAAACTTAAGAATATTTTATATAAAGATTATATAATTTATATAAATATTTTTGATGTTTACGGAAACCGTAAAAGTTCCGATTATATTCGTGTAATTAGGTCGAAACAAGATAATTCGCAAAATTTTATAACATTTCAAAAAGATAATTTAAAACCAATTTTTAAAGACTATTTGAGCAAAAGTGATACAATATTAATAAGACACACCAATAATCAAATAAAAAAACTATACATAAAATATTATAATAAAAACTTTGATGTTCCAATTCCGCCGTTTTATGCAATTGCCGATGAAGGCGGAAATGATGTTTTTCCGGATTCAATTTGGACAATTGACTTTAGTTTACAAGCAGTTTTTAATGCACAAAAAAAAGGAATATACAGAATTCAAGCCGATTCTGCTGAAAACAGAGGAATGTTGAATGTTATTTTTGATAATGATTTTCCCAATTTAAAATCTTCCAAAAAATTAGCGGAAGCTCTTCAGTATATTGCTTCTTCGGAAGAATATACCGCTATAATTCAATCCGATAACATAAAATTGGCAGTTGACGAATTTTGGCTAAAAACAGCTAACGACCCCGACAAAGCTCGCGAAATTATTAAAGTTTGGTATAACAGAGCAAATTATTCCAATTACTATTTTACTTCATATAAAGAAGGTTGGAAAACCGACAGAGGAATGATTTTTATGGTTTTTGGTGCTCCGCATAATGTTAAATATTTCGATTACGGAGAACAATGGGTTTATTACGATTCTAAAGGAATTAAACCGATATATTTTAATTTCGTAAAACAATTTAATTCTATTTCCGACAACGATTATGTTTTGAAACGCAATGTTTCATATCAAACATTTTGGTTTAGAGCCGTTGATTCATGGCGAAAAGGAAATATTTACATTTATCAAAATTAATTTTCTTTTTATCGTTTTAAAAAATTCTCAATAAAATTATTTTGTTGCGAAATAAAATGTCGTATTTCAATATTTTAATTTAGATTTTATTTATAACACATTTTATCCGAATATTTTAAATGAAGGCTTATTTTCGCTTAAAATATTTCTAAAATAAAAATATAATGAATTCTGAAAATCATAAATATACAAACGAACTAATTAAACAAAAAAGTCCGTATTTATTACAACATGCTCATAATCCGGTAAATTGGTTTCCTTGGGGAAATAAAGCTTTGGATAAAGCGAAGCGTGAAAATAAATTAATTATTATAAGTATCGGATATTCAGCATGTCATTGGTGCCATGTAATGGAAAAAGAATCGTTTGAGAATGAGGAAATTGCAAAAATAATGAACGATAATTTTGTGTCGATAAAAGTTGACAGAGAAGAACGACCCGATGTTGACCAAATATATATGGATTCGGTTCAGTTAATTTCCGGAAGCGGCGGTTGGCCATTGAATTGCATTGCATTACCCGATTCTCTACCTGTTTTTGGCGGCACATATTTTAAACCAAATCAATGGACCGATATTTTAACTCAACTTTCCGAAAGATATAAAACAAGTCCGGAAATTTTTCTTCAATCAGCAGAACAAATTGCTTCACATATAAAAAGCAATGATTTATTCGATATAAAAAATCATGAAGATTTTGATTTTGAGAATATTAAATTATCAACAGAAAAAGCAAAATCATATTTTGATACAGAATACGGCGGAACTTCCGGAGTTCGCAAATTTCCGATGCCAACAGATTTAAATTTCTTTCTTGAATATTATTTTCACACAAAAGACATTGAAATACTTGAACATATTGAACTTACATTGAAAAAAATGGCTTATGGCGGAATATTCGACCAAATTGGCGGCGGTTTTTCAAGATATTCGGTTGATACGTATTGGAAAGTTCCTCATTTTGAAAAAATGTTGTATGATAATGCTCAGCTAATTAGTTTATATTCAAAAGCTTATTCGCTAACAAACAATAATTTATATAAAGAAGTTGTATATAAAACTTTTAGTTTTTGCGAAAGAGAACTTTTATCCGAAAACAACGGTTTTTATGCTTCATTAGATGCTGACAGCGAAGGAGAAGAAGGAAAATTTTATGTCTGGAATAAATTACAAATTGATGAAATTTTAAAAGAAGATTCCGATATTTTTTGCCGATTTTTTAATGTTGATAAATCCGGAAATTGGGAATCCGATAAAAATGTTCTCTTTAGGAATTTGTCCGAAAGCGAATTTGCAATTCAGAACAAAATCTCAGAATCTCAACTTTCCGAATTAATAAAAAAATCATCTTCAAAATTGTTTTTTGAAAGACAAAAAAGAGTGAGACCAAATTTGGATAATAAAATTATAACATCATGGAATTCATTGATGATTACTGCTTTAACAGATGCTTATAAATACTTTTCAGACGAAATATTTTTAATTCAAGCTGTGAAAACTGCCGATTTTATTATCGAAAAAATGTTAATAGACAATTCCGTTTTAAGAGTTAATAATGAAAACATTAAAATTAACGGGTTTTTAGATGATTATTCCTTTACGACTGAAGCTTTTATCCATTTGTTTGAATCTACAGGAAATGAAAAATATATCAATTTATCCAAAAAACTAACCGATTACACTATTGAACATTTTTTTGATTCTAAAAACCAAATGTTCTTTTACACATCTGATTTTGAAAATTCATTATTTGTCAGAAAACCCGAAATTGCCGACAATGTAACACCTTCGTCAAACTCTGTTACTGCCAAGAATCTTCTAAAATTATCGGTTATTTTTTCGGAAAATAATAAAAGAGAAATTGCTTATAATATGATAAATAATTTATCGCAAAATATTTTAAATCACATTCTTTATCACGGAAATTGGGCTTCGGCAATGTTAAAATTGACAAATAAAAATTATGAAGTTGTGGTTTGCGGAAATAATTCTTTAAATTTTGTAAATGAAATTTCAAAAAATTATCGTCCCGACATTTTATTTGCGACAAGTTTGAATAATTCCTCAATTCCGATTTTTGAAAACAGATACATAAAAAATCAAACTATAATATATGTTTGTAACAACAACACTTGTAATTTACCGGTAAAATCTGTAAATGAAGCCGTTAAATTGATTTGCTAATGTGATGATTTGATGTTTCGAAACTCTGTGAACGGCTTTAACCCTCAACAACGTTAAACTCTTTTTAACTCTGTGTTACTTATGATTAAAGAAAGTTAATATTTCAAATATTAAAAAAAATATTATTAGCAATAAAGTTTGTCGAACTTACGTCATGTTTTTTTATCTTTGTGAAGACAAAATAAATTAAATACATGAAATTAAATTTAAAAAAACCACTTGCATTTTTCGATTTGGAAACAACCGGAATTGATGTTGTTAACGACAGAATTGTTGAAATTTCTATTCTTCGCGTGAATATAGACCAAAGCACCGACATCAAAACAATGCGTATAAATCCTACAGTTCCGATTCCAAAACAAGCATCGGAAATTCACGGAATTTATTACGATGATATTAAAGATTCTCCTTCGTTTAAGGAAGTTGGAAAAACACTTGCTAATTTCCTCGACGGTTGCGATTTAGCCGGTTATAATTCAAACAAATTTGATATTCCTCTTTTGATAGAAGAATTTTTAAGAGCAGGAATTGATTTCTCTCTCAAGAATCGCAATTTTGTTGATGTTCAAGTTATTTTTCACAAAAAAGAACAAAGAACACTTTCGGCCGCATATAAACTTTATTGCGGAAAAGATTTGGAAGGAGCACACGGTGCAGAAGCCGATATTGCTGCAACTTACGAAGTTTTAAAAGCTCAATTGGACAGATATGATGATTTGGAAAATGATGTAGATTTTCTTTCAAAATATTCGCATCATACTAATAATGTCGATTTTGCCGGTAGAATTATTCTTGTCAACGATGTTGAAACTTTTAATTTTGGAAAACATAAAGGCAAAGCCGTTTTGGAAGTTTTACAAAAAGAACCGGCTTATTATTCTTGGATAATGAATAATGATTTCCCTTTATACACAAAGAAAATTCTTACGGATATTAAATTAAAGCAATTCGGAAAGTAAGCTAATTTGCAGATGTGGCAATTTGAAAATTTGAGAATGTGGAAATCTGTGAACAGCTTTAGCCCTCAACGAAGTTAAAATCAGAAAAATCAGTTTAATCTATGTTCTATTTAAAATTAAGAAATTATTAAAATGATACAATGATTCAATTATACAAATATACAAATATACAATTGTTTTCTTTGTGCCTTAGTGCCTTTGTGGCTTTAAGAATTTGAAAATGAGATAATTTGAAAATTTGAGAATCTGTTTTCTATAAAAAAATTAAAGTTAAATTTGAAAAAAGTATAAAAAAATATAGAATATGAAAATAATATGTATTGGCAGAAACTATTCGGAACATGCAAAAGAACTTAACAATGCAGTTCCGGAAAAACCGGTTTTTTTCTTAAAACCGGATACAGCTTTGCTAACAAAAAATAAAGATTTTTATTATCCCGAATTTTCAAAAGATATTCATTATGAAGTTGAATTAGTCATAAAAATCTCGAAAGTAGGAAAACACATTGAAGAAAAATTTGCTCACAGATATTACGATGAAATAGGTTTGGGAATTGATATTACGGCAAGAGATTTGCAAAACGAAGCCAAAAAGAAAGGTTTACCTTGGGAAATTGCAAAATCTTTTGACAATTCTGCACCAATTTCAGATGAATTTATCAATAAAAACGATTTGCCCGAAAACATAAATTTTAAATTAGATATAAACGGAAAAATTGTTCAAAACGGATTTTCAAAAGATATGATTTTTTCTGTAGACAAAATTATATCATACATTTCGCAGTTTTACACACTTAAAATAGGCGATTTAATTTTCACCGGAACTCCTGAAGGTGTCGGTCCGCTAACAGTTGGAGATAAGTTAAAAGCATATATCGGCGATAAATTAATGTTGCATTTTGATGTTAAATAATTTAGAACGAAATTTATAAAATGGCAAAAATCGGTTTACTGTTTGGCTCATTCAATCCGGTTCATTTCGGACATATCGGAATCGCCGAAAAAATATTGGAAACCGCAATTGTTGATGAAATTTGGTTTGTGTTAAGCCCGCAAAATCCTTTTAAATCAAATTTGGAATTGCTCGATGATAAAAAAAGACTTGAAATTTTAAATTTAGCTCTTGAAAATTATTGTGAAATGAAAGTTTCTGAAATAGAAATTAATATGGAAAAACCTTCATACACATATAAAACATTAAAAAAAATTCAATTTGAAAATCCTCAAAATGAGTTTTTGATTATTATTGGTGCCGATATTTTGGAAAATTTTGATAAATGGAAAAACTATGAAGAAATTATTAATAATTATAGTTTTATAATATATCCGCGACACAAAATTTCAACTTTAAAAATATATGATAATATGAGATTTGTTAAAGTTGAAGCAGATGAAATTGACGTTTCTTCAACACAAATTAGAGAAAAAATTAAATTAAAACAGGATATTTTTGAATATTTACCAAAAAAAGTAGTAACTTACATTCTTGAAAACTCTTTATATTCAGAGAAATAAGTAAATAAAAAAAAGTTACTAACAAGTTATAAACAATTTGTTAATAAATTTTGTCAATAAAAAGTTTAAAACTTAATAATGATAAAAAAGTAAATTATATATAAATTAGCACACTATTTTTACCAATTTAAAATAAATAAAAACGAAACATCTGAGTTTTTCTTTCTAAATATAACAGATTGATTATAAAAGATGTTCTAATCTCGAAAAATCGAGGAATTTGTATCATTAAAAATTTAAAAATATAAAAACATGAAATTTATTGTTTCAAGCACGGAACTATTATCACATTTACAGAGAATAAGTAAAGCAATTAGCGGAAAAGCTACAATTCCGATTCTTGATAATTTTTTATTTGAATTATCGGATTCGATACTCACTATCACTGCTTCGGATTTAGAATCAACATTAATAACCAAAATGACTCTGGAAAACACAACAGGTGAAGGAAGAGTTGCTCTTGAAGCAAAAAGACTTTTGGATATTTTAAGAGAATTCCCCGAACAACCGCTTACTTTTCAAATCGACGAAGAATCGCTTACAACAGATATTATTTCCGAAAACGGAAAGTTCAGCGTTGTTGGTGCGCCTGCAGACGAATTTCCTCATTTGCCGGAATTAAATAAAAAAGAAGTTATTTCATTTTCATTAGATGCAGGAATTCTTGAAAAAGGAATTATAAAAACACTTTTTGCAACAGCAAACGACGAGTTAAGACCTGTAATGAACGGAATCTTTTTCTCGCTTACAACAACCGATATAACTTTTGTTGCTTCGGATTCTCATAAACTTGTAAGATATAGAAGAACAGATGCAAAATCTGAAAAAGATGCTTCTTTTATTCTTCCTAAAAAACCTGCTTCATTATTAAAAAACATTTTACCTGCCGTTGACGACACCGTAACTGTTGATTTTGATAATAAAAATGCTGTTTTTACTTTGCCCGGTTACAAATTAATTTGCCGACTTACAGAAGGAAATTTCCCAAATTACGAATCGGTAATTCCAAAAGAAAACCCAAACAAATTAATTATTAATCGTTCAGATTTTTACAATACAGTAAAAAGAGTTTCCGTATTTTCAAGTCAATCAAGCAATTTGGTAAAATTACATCTCGACGGAACTCAAATTACAATTTCTGCACAAGATATAGATTTTTCAATTTCCGCTTATGAAAGATTAAACTGCCAATACGACGGCGATAAAATGGAAATTGGTTTCAAATCTGTTTTTTTGAATGAAATTTTATCAAATATTTCTTCCGATGACGTAATTCTTGAAATGTCGGAACCTTCGAGAGCAGGAATTTTATTTCCTTTCGAAAAAGAAAGCGATGACGAAGATGAATTAATGCTTTTAATGCCTATGATGATTAATTCATAGAATTTTTTACCCCTGAGTATATAAAAAAAGCCGTCCGAAATTTTATTAACCGGACGGCTTTTGTTTTTTTTAGATTTTTTTTAAATCAAGATAATCATTTAGAGAATTTAAAAGTCAAACTATTTGATTTAATTGAATTTAATGTTTTTTCTTGGTTTGCATGTAGAAATTAACTCCGCCTCCCAAAATATAATTATCGCCTTTTTGAATAGGAATTCCCACTTCGCCGATAAACTCAAGCAAATCTGTGCTTCTTACTTGAATTCCTATCGGAACCCAATAATGTGCAACAATTCCTTTTGTAATAACATTGTTTATTCTTGATATTTCTTCATAATTAATATCAGAATCAAATCCGGAATAAACATATAAATCCGGAACAATTTTATAAGTTAAATTAAGACAAGCGTCAATTCCAACTTTATTTCCCCAAACATGAACTCCTGTTGTTATTGCAACACCGTAGCCGTTTCCTTGAGATTTACCTTTTTTGAAAACTAAGGATTCAAGTTCAATTCCTCCATAAAATGTTGTAGGATAAGTATTCGCAGAACTTGTTTCCTTAACATCAACATACCAACCGCCTTTTAGTCTGAAATCAAAAAAGTCGCTCAGACCTTTTGCCAGATATATATTTGTAGCTCTGTATTGATGTTGTTCTTCATCAACACCGTTATAAATTTGGAAAAAAGGGTTAACACCAATAACAAATTGATTGCTTTCCAGAGAATTAGCAGCGCCAAACATTTGATATTGTGCTTTTGAAATGTTCAGTCCTATAAATGTTATTATTATAATTAATGTAAAGATTTTTTTCATGTTTTTTTTTTTAATTTAATAATGCTCTTGATATATTTTATTGATTTAATAATGCTCTTGATATAACTATTTGTTGAATTTCAGATGTTCCTTCATAAATTTGTGTGAGTTTTGCTTCACGCATTAATCTTTCTACTTGATATTCTTTAACGTAACCGTAACCGCCGTGAATTTGAACAGCTTGTGTAGTTACCCACATTGCGGTTTCTGCTGCAAAATATTTTGCCAATGCGCCGGCTTTTGTGTAATCTTTATGAGAATCTTTTAAAAATGCTGCTTTGTGAACAAGTAATCTTGATGCTTCAATTTTTGCTTCCATTTCTGCAAGTTTAAAAGCTATTGCTTGATGTTCGCCAATAAATTTTCCGAAAGATTTTCTTTCTTTTGCATATTTTATTGATAAATCTAAAGCACCTTGAGCAATTCCCAATGCTTGCGATGCAATACCTATTCTTCCGCCGTTAAGGCAAAGCATTGAAAATTTAAATCCAAAACCTTCGTCGCCAATTCTGTTTTCTTTAGCAACTTTTACGTCGGTAAACATTAGCGAATGCGTATGCGAACTTCTCATTCCCATTTTATTTTCGGCAGGTCCTATTTCAAATCCGGTTAAACCTTTTTCTACAATGAAAGCAGAAATTCCTCTCGGACCTTTTTCAATATCGGTTTGTGCAATTACAATAAAATATTTTGCTTCCGATGCGTTTGTAATCCAATTTTTTGTTCCGTTTAGCAAATAGTAATCACCTTTATTTATTGCAGATGTTTTTTGATGTGTTGCATCAGAACCTGCTTCGGGTTCAGATAATGCAAATGCTCCGATTTCTTTTCCGGAAGCCATAGGAACAAGAAATTTTTGTTTTTGTTCTTCTGTTCCGTAATGTTCTATTCCCCAGTTAACTAAAGAATTTTGAACAGACATTACAACTGCTGCTGCTGAATCAATTTTTGAAATTTCTTCCATTGCAAGAACATAAGAAATTGTGTCCATTCCTTCGCCTCCATAATTTGGTGATGCCATCATTCCTAAAAATCCCATTTCTTGCATCATTTTTATTTGAGCAAGAGGTGCAATTGCTTTCTCGTCTCTTTCTGTAACTCCGGGCAATAATTCGGCAATTGCAAAATCTTTGGCCGATTGTATTATCATTTTGTGTTCGTCGGTGAAATTAAAATCCATTTTATCAGTAATTTTGGTCGAACGTTTTTGTCCTGTTAATAAATATATTTAGTTTTTAGTGTATTTAATTTTTCTGAAAAATTTTATAAAAATTCCAAATAGAATTATCAAAATTATCGGCATAATTACATTAATTATTTGAATTAACAATCTGTTTTCTTTTGAAATTTTTGAATTTAAAAGTCTCATTTTTAATTCTCGCGAGCGAATTGTCATTAATCCTTCGTCGTCGCACAAATAATTCACGGCATTTAAAATAAATTCTTTATTTCCGTCGAATGTTAATTGCGAATATTTATCGAAACCGATTGGGTAGGGTTGACCGTTTTGGGCTACTTCGTTTTTTATTATATCTCCGTCGCTCACAAAAATCATTTTTGACGGTTTGCTTTTTGATACAAACTTATAATTTTTATTTTCGGTGAATTTAGAAATTGGTCGGTTAATAAAATTTGAACTGAAATTTCCTTCAACTAAAACGGCAATATTTTTCGCAGGTTGAATTAACCTTCGGTCGTTTGCCATAAAGTTTATCATATCAAGACTGATTTTAGCCGGAACATCTTCTTTTAAAGAGTTATTTGTAGTATGAAGTAAAACTGTTTTTTTTGTGCCGGAATTATTTCCTACAATATCAATAGAACTAACAAATTCTGTTTTAATATTATTCAGATATTTTGAAATTGTATGATTATTATCGGTAACAATTAGCGGAAAATATGTCCATTTGTATAAATCAATTTTTAATTGTTCGTTTTCGGCCTTTTTTGCAATTCCTATGGGCGATGAAAATTTGTCTTGAATTAGATTGTTATTTATTCTAATTCCGTAGCTAAATATCATATCTCCCAAATTGTTATCCATTTCTAATGCCATTGTATTAGCAGTCATAAATAAACTGTCGAGATTTACGTCTGCACCTTCCAGAAGCCAAAGAACTTTACCGCCGTTCATAATATATTGGTCAATAACAAATTTGTCAGGCTCGGAGAATTTGCCTAAAGGTTTTGCTACAATAATTGCTTTAAAACTATCGAGAATTCCAATTTTTCCGCCAATTTTTCCGCGTTTAACCATGTAATATTCCGAGAGTACGGCAGAAATATCCATCACTTGAATTTCAGATAATTCGTTTTGACCTTCGATAAAAGCAATTTCGGGTTTTTCCGGTTTAGTTAGTTTTTGAAGTGCATTAGTAAATTCATATTCAAGCGATTGTATTGAATTATTTATATTCATTTCGCTTTCAGGGGCGGAATCTTGATTTGATTTTAGTAAATTTATTCCGATACTTTTTCCTTTAAAACTAATAATTGCCGCAGGAAATACAATTTTTTGTGAACTGCTTCCGGCATCAGCATTCTCGTATATTTCAATAGGCGATAATCCTTTTTCTCTGAGCATATTGTAGATTCCGTATCTAACATTTTTATCCGGATTTTCCGACGGATTTATAAATTCATATTCAAAATTACTGCCTGAATATGCATCAAATTCATCAAGTTCTTCTTTTATAGCTTGTTGTAATTTTTTAAGATTTATAGGCAAATCTTTTCCGTCTAAATATATTTTTATATAAATATCGTCATCAAGTTTTTCAAGCAAATTTTTCGTATAATCGGACAAAGTATACCTTCCTTCCGAAGTTAAATCAAGTCTAAAGTTTACTAATGTGAGTATATATGCAATTCCTAATATCACAAAATATATCAATATTGATTTTATTTTTTTCAATTTAGTATTTTTCATTTGTGATAAAAATTTATGATTTTTTTTGTAAAATTTGACTTGTTGCTGTCAAAAATATTGCCGAAACTGATACAAAATATATTAAGTCTCTTGAATCTATAACGCCTCTGCTCATTGATTTATAATGGTAATTTATTCCTAAATTTTCTATAATATTTCCAAAATTTCCCCAAATTTTAAGACTGCTTATTGCTTCAAATCCTATAAAAATAAAAAAGGCAATTATCATCGAAATTAAAAATGAAACTATTTGAATTTCAGATAATGACGATGCAAATATTCCTATTGATGTGTAGACTGATGCCAGAAAAAATAATCCGATAAACGAACCCCAAAATGCTCCGGAATCAATATTCCATTCCGGATTTCCTATTAAACCGACTGTTAAAAAATATATGAGCGAAGGAATAATTGAAAAAAGAACCAATGAAATTCCGGCAAAATATTTTGCAAAAATTATTTCAATTTCCGATAAAGGACTTGTCAAAATCAATTCGAGAGTTCCGCTTCTTTTTTCGTCGGCAAATTGTCGCATTGTTATAGCCGGAACCAGAAAAAGGAAAACCCACGGTGCTATAAAAAATAATGTACTTAAATCTGAAAGTCCTACATCTAAAACATTATATTCGCCGGGAAAAACCCAAAGGAATAAACTGTTGGCAGTCAGGAATATTATAATTGCTATATATCCGGTTAGTGAACTAAAGAAACCTGCTAATTCTTTTTTATAAAGATAGAACATTTTATTGCTTTGTTGATTGAAATTTCTAACGGTAAAATTATATAAATATTATTAATCTTTAAAATCAGATTTTTAGTAAAATTAAAAACCCGTCAAATTATTTAAAAAATGACGGGTTAAAGTATTTATTAAAATTATTGTTTTTTATTTTACAACAATTTTTCTGAATGATAATGTGTTGTCTTCAAAAATAATTTTCATAAAATATATTCCTTTTGCAGAATTTAAATTTAATTCGTTTGTTTTATTTCCTGCAAAATTGTTTTTGTAAATTATTTGTCCGGAAACATTTGAAATTTCTACAGTATATTTTGATATTTTATTGTTAACACTGATAAAGAAATTTCCGTTTGAAGGATTTGGAAATACCGAAATTGATTCTTTAACCGATTCGCTAATTGCTGATGAATTATTAACTGTAAGTATAAAAATATCTGAAGTTTTAGCACCTAATAAATCTGTTGCGGTAATTTTAATTTCAACTTCTTGTTCAAAAGTCGGTGTTCCTTCAAAAGTTACTTTCGCCGGATTGAATTTTAACCATTCGGGTAAAGTTTCGCCATTTGCAAGACTTGCTGTATAAGTTAAAATGTCGTCGGTATTTTCGTCGGTAAATGTATTTTTAAACATTGAAAATAAGTAATAATCATTAACATACGTTTCTTGATCTTTAATGCTCATATTTAAAAATGGTACAATATTTTTGTAGAATGAAATGATAAATCTGTCGTTTATTTCCCCAAAAATATCTGTTTCAAACTCTATTGTTCTGATATCATTCAGGAATACTGATTTATTTAGCAACAAATCATTTAAATAAACATGAGTGCTGTCAAAATTAAATTCCTCTAAATTAAATAAATATGTACCTGCGCTTGGAATTTTTATTCCTAAAGGCAGTTTATTGCTAATTTCATCAGGAATGGAATTAATTGCCGCTTTGCGAGATAATTCATTGTTTAATGTGTAAATCATCGGACGCGAAACTGATGAATTTGGAAATACTTTTCGAGCGTCTAAATTTGCATCAAAATCGTTAGACGTATTATTAATAAACCTTACAACAGTTTCGTCAGAAAAGTCGTTACCGTTAACGAATATTCGCATAAAATTTTTAGGTGTTTCATTGTTTTTGTAGAAAGCCACCGAATTGTGTGCTCTTGAAGAAGCTATAATATTAGCAACTGCTCCGTCAATATTTGTCTTCACGAAAAATCCTTGTCCCATAGGTATATATCTTGATGCACCGCTTGTTCCTACAGAGTATGTTCCTCCTGTGCCGGGAACTGTGGGAACGTAATATTTATAGTTATCTTGTGATGTTCCGCCATCATCTCCGTCATAATAGTAAACTGCTCCTTCAATTTCTCCTCCGGTAAACTCAGGTTGAGCTGCTACAATATCCCAATCAATTGCCGAAGTAAAAGGATTTCCGATTAAATTCCAGCCTTGATTATCCGGTAGACCTGAGGCGTTTCTGTTTAAAATAACAGGTAAATCGGAATAATTCATTTCTCCGGTAAATGAAATTGTTGTGGCGTAGTAATAATATGCGTAGCCTTGTCCGTTAACCAAATTTGAGTTTGTATAATCTTTCCATGGTGTATAATCAATAACCGGCGAAGTTCCGCCCCATTGCATTGTAGCGTCCCAATATATAAAATTTTTAATATTGAAAATGCTTCTTGATGCGTTGTTTACAGGTTGGCTCAAATAATGGTATTGGGCTCCGGTTACTCCGACTCCGAAATATCTTTCAATAGTTGCATTTA
>DZBS01000068.1 GCA_022729995.1 Draconibacterium orientale
TTTTCTAACAGCCGATTGCTAACAGCCAACAGCAAACAGCAAAAAGCCAACAGCAAAAAAGAATTTTATGTATTTCTTAAATGCCTAATTCAATAAACTTTATATAAGTTTACTATCATGTAATCAACAAGTTAGTATTTTTAAAATATAAATTTAAAAATTGATTTATATGACGAGTAGAATTATTACAGATTTTTTTTATCATTTGAAGCATTTTGCTCAACTTTGTACAATTAGTCGAATTTTCATATATATAAATAAAAATTTGACTTCAAATAAATTAATGAACGGTAAAAAAATGAAACATCCATGTATGTCTTTCAACACTCAAACGAATGATTATTCCGGATGTTCCTATCCCGAAAAATCGGGACAAGTTCTGACCTTTAAAAACAATTAAAAACAAACAGATGAAAATCAAAATAAATATTGAATCGGAAATTGGCGAATTAGAAGGTGTTATTCTTCACACTCCCGGTCCGGAAGTTGAAAACATGACACCCGAAAATGCCGAAAGAGCTTTATACAGCGACATTTTAAACCTATCGGTTGCTCAAAAAGAATACAGCAGTTTGCGAGGTGTTTTGGAAAAAGTTGCGAATGTTTTTCAAGTAAAAAATTTGCTGGAAGACATTCTTTTAATGCCAAATGTAAAAAATACTTTAATAAATAAAATTACAGACGGTTGCAAAGCCGGAACAGTAAGAAATTATCTTCTCGAACAACCGGCAAATTTATTGGCGGCTCTTTTAATTGAAGGAGTTCCAAGACAAAAAAATTCTTTGACAAGCTATTTGAGTAAACATTATTTTACATTAGAACCGCTTCACAATTTCTTTTTCACAAGAGACGCTTCTTCTGCATATTTGGGTGAAGTTTTTGTAAACAGAATGGCAAATCCTGTGAGGAAAAGAGAATCGTTGATTATGGAATCTATTTTTGATTTTCATCCGAATTTTATTGCAAAAACGGTTAATCCCGAATACAGTCGCTCGTTTGACCCGAATGTTACAATGGAAGGCGGCGATATTTTAATTGCGAGGAAAGATATTTTGTTAATAGGAACCGGTTCAAGAACAACATCGCAAGGAATAGATTACATTGCTCAGAAAATTGAAAGCAGAGAAACCGTTAAAAATATTATTGTTCAAGAATTGCCAAAATCGCCGGAATCGTTCATTCACCTCGATATGGTTTTTACTTTATTGGATAACGATGCTTGCATGCTTTACGAACCGCTGATTTTGACCGACAATAAATACAAAACGCTAAATTTAACCGTTAGTAACGGAAAAATTATATCAATATCCGAAGAAAAAAATATTCCTCAAGCATTAAGTAAATTAGGAATGCCTCTACAACAGTTACATTGCGGAGGAAAACAAACACACAATCAAGAACGAGAACAATGGCACAGCGGTGCAAACTTTTTTGCGTTTGCTCCCGGAAAAGTTATTGGATACGAAAGAAATTCACATACACTTGAAGAACTTAACAAAAACGGATTTGCAATTATTCCTGCTTCCGAAGTTATTTCGGGAAAAGAAGATTTGAATAAACACAAAAAAGTTGTAATAACAATTCCCGGTTCTGAACTTTCACGCGGAGGCGGCGGAGCAAGATGTATGACAATGCCTGTAAGCCGAAAAAAATTATAAAATTTATTGCTAATTTTTTATATGCTCTTGATTAAATCACCTAATTTGTATATATTTGTTAAAAAGCACAAATTATGAAAAATGTTTTACTCGGAATTCTTGCAATATTTATCGGTTACACAATTGCATTTTACACAAAAGGAAAACCAAACGGTTATAAGTTTTTTAACTTTGGAATAAACATCAATAAACCTTTAAATATTCAAGAAGGAATTGATGCCTATAACAATGAAAATTACGATGAAGCAATTTCAATTTTTAAGGAAATTGAAGACAAAGAGCCTGAAAATGTTGATGCGATGTATTATTTGGGAATGAGCAATTTAAAATTAGGAAATAAATTTTTGGGTTCAGACGAATTTAATAAAATAATAAAAATTAATCCAAATTACACAAACGCATATTTCGGGCTTGGTTATTTCAATTACATAAATGAAACCTACGACGAAGCAATAGTTCAACTTTTTAAAGCAATTGAAATGCCCGGAGTTGACAAAGACGCATACTATTATCTTTCAAAAAGTTATCAGGTTCAATCTAACTTTGAAGCTTCAATAAATTCTATTAAAGAAGCGTTAAAAATTGATTCTTCAAACTCAAAATATCTTTTCCATGCAGGATATATTTATCATGAAATGGAAGATTACAAAAATGCTGTAATATATTATACAAAAACTTTAAAAATTGATTCTACAGAAAAATATTCATTACTTAACCGCGGACTTTGTTATCACAATCTTAACAAACCCGATTCGGCTGAAGCTGATTATCTTAAAACAATAAGTTTTTATCCGGAATATGAACTTGCATATAATAATTTGGGATATTTATATTACGAAACAAAAAGAATTGAAAAAGCACTTGTTTATTACACAAGTGCATTAACAATAAATCCCGATTATGATATTTCGCTTTGGAACAGAGCAAAATTATATCAAGAAACAAAAAAATATTCTTATGCAATTGTGGATTATAAAAAAATATATGAATTAGATGCTGAAAAATATAATGCCCTTTTCTACATAGGTAAATGCTATTTTGAAATGGGCGAAACAGCAAACGGAACAAAATACATTAATGATTTTTTGGGAGTTGCAAAAACAACAAACGAATATTATAATGAAGCTGTTAAGTTAATTAAAAAATAATTTAGAAAACATGGAAAATAGATTTCTGAATAACGACAAATTCACGGACGAAAATTTCGGAAAAACTGAAATAGGAAAAGATAAATATTATGATGAAAGAGCTGAAAATAACTCAAAAAAAATTATTATTTACATTTTCATTGTCAGTTTAATGATTATTTCATACTACATTTTCTCGAAATATTATTTCGTTCCGGTTCAAGAAATATTACCAAAATAAAACTTGAAAAAGAATAAAAATATAACAATTTTGCTTACAGCATCAATCATTTTTTTGGTGCTGTTTTCTTTTATCGATATAATTCTCGGCTCGGTAATTATTCCTTTTAAAGATATTTTAAAAAGCATTTTTTCTTCACAAGAAATTGAATCTGCATACAATACAATAATTTTTGATTTTAAACTTCCAAAACTCTACACAGCAATAATAGCAGGAGCTTCGCTTTCTGTTGCAGGTTTACTTATGCAAACTGTTTTCAGAAATCCGCTTGCAGGACCTTATGTTTTGGGAATAAGTTCGGGTGCAAGTTTGGGAGTTGCAATTTTATTATTAGGTTTTGCCGGAATATTGCCCGAAACATATAATTTAACCGGCTCGTGGGCAACAGCAATTGCAGCTTGGATTGGCGCAGGTTTAGTTCTTATTCTTATATTTTTAATTTCGCTGAGAGTAAGCAATGTTATTACTGTTCTAATAATAGGAGTTTTAATTGGAAGTGCAATTAGTTCGCTTGTAAATTTATTACAATATATAGGTTCTGCAGAAAAGCTTAAAACATTTATTTTGTGGACAATGGGAAGTCTTGGCGGTGTAACAAAAGAACATTTTTATATAATTATTCCCGCTATTTCTGCCGGTTTTATTCTTGCAATATTTTCGATAAAACAATTGGATTCATTGATTTTGGGTGAAAATTACGCAAAAACAATGGGTGTAAATTTATTGATTACAAGAATTAGCGTTTTCACGGCAACAACACTTTTAGCCGGAACTGTAACAGCTTTTTGCGGTCCTATTGGTTTTGTAGGAATTATTGTTCCACATTTGGCAAGATTGATTTTTGATACTGCGAGTCATAAAATATTAATTCCGGCTTCGGCAATTATTGGTGCTATTATGCTTGTTGTTAGCGATATAATTTCGCAACTTCCCGGTTTAACCGGAACTGTTCCAATAAATTCTGTTACTGCAATTTTGGGAATTCCTATTGTTATTAAAATAATTTTAGACAAAAAAGGTTTTTAATATGCAAAACGAAATTGTGTTAAATTTTGAAAATGCAATTGCCGGATATTCTGCTAAACATAAAATATCGGAAATTGTTAAAATTGATAATATTTCGGCAAAAAAAGCTGAAATTATTGCACTTATCGGAATAAACGGTGCCGGGAAAAGCACTTTTTTAAAATCTATTATTGGTTTAAATAAATTTATTTCAGGAAATGTTTTTCTTAAAAATATCAATATAAAAAAATATTCGTCAAAACAAATTGCAAAAATAATAAGTTTCGTATCAAGCGAAATAATTACTGCCGGACATTTAACTGTTTTTGATTTAGTGGCTTTAGGAAGATATCCGCACACAAATTCAACGGGAAAACTTAGCGAAAATGATATTCAAAAAATAGAAAATGCGATTGAAACTGTCGGTTTGAAAAATTTAACCAATAAATCGATTAATGAAATTAGCGACGGCGAACGTCAACGAGTTATGATTGCCAGAGCTTTGGCTCAAGATACAGAAATTATTATTATGGACGAGCCTGCTTCGTTTCTTGATTTGCAAAACAAATATGCCGTTTACGGAATAATGAAAAAGCTTGCCGAAAATCAAAATAAAACAATTATTTTTTCTACTCACGATATTAATATTGCTCTAAAATTTTCGGATAAATTATGGATTATTTATGAAAAAAATATTATTGAAAATTCACCGGAAGACATTATTCTTTCGGGTTTGCTAAACAATATTTTCGAGAATAAAAATATCATTTTTGATACAAAATCGCTGGATTATAAAATTGAACAAACTCTTAATAAACCTATTAATGTAAAATTTAATACTGATAATTCCGATATTAAAATTCTTATTGAAAACGCTTTAAAAAGAAACGGTTTTTATATCGATTTAAAAAATGAAAAAACATTTTTGGAAGTTCAATATCAAAATAAAAAACTTGAATTCCAATTCAACAGAAATAAATATTTTAACTTTTACGAGTTGATTTCAGCCCTAAAAAATTATTCTTCATAAAAAGAATATTCAACAATTCCGTATTCGTTATTTGAATATACAATTGTTAAATCTTCTACTATTTTTTTATATTCAAAAACAGTTTTATATTTAAAAAAGTAATAATCTAATCCGTCAATTTTTTTGGCATTAAATTTTATTTGTTTGGTTGTTTTAATCGGACCAAATTGCTCATTCCTCAAAACTGCAGTTTTATAAATAACTTTAGAATTTCCGTTTTCAACAATACTTTTATCGACCATTGTTGTCAGCAAAACATAATTTTGCGCATTTAAAGCAGTATAAAAACTATCGGCTAAACTTTTTGCTTCTTTATTTTTGTCGCAAGAATAAAAAAACAGCATAAAAGTTGAAATCAATATTAACAAAATACGGTTCATATTAAATTATTTTTTGCGTTGAAGATATAAATAATCTAAATAATAAATAATTTTTAATGAAATTGTATTTGTTTGCGGTTCTTTCCAAGTGTTTCCAAAATTTGAAAAATAATCTAAATCAGAATTTTCGTCGGAAGCAAAAATTTCATTTTTCCAAACTAAAGTAATAAAACTTCCGGGAGCAAATTCACCGGTTATAGACATATCAATATTAAAAGCATTAAAATTTACGTTGCTGTATGAATAATCCGCAGGAGCCGTATCAAAACGCCCGTCGTCTCTAAGTGTAACAAACTTGTTATAATCAACTGTTGAGCGAAAATATCTTGCTCTCAGATTCATAGATATTTTATTATTATGTGTGTAATAAATATTTAGTGTATTTGTAACAGTATTTATATTTCTTTGTCCGAAATATATTATTTCTGTAACATCATCAATGCCTGTAAAACCGTAACCTCCGTTATCATTTTCATTAGAAAAAGAATAAATAAACATAATTCTGTCGCTTAATCTAAATCTTGGAGAAAAATTAACCCAATTACCGTTTTGGTTGTAATACGAAGCTTTCCAAAATCCGACATTTGCATCTAAAGCAAATTTTTTGTTGTAGTTTGATGAAATCCAAGCTCCTGTGAAAAAGAACGGAGGTGTAATAACAAATTTTCCTGCAACTCTGGGTTCATAAAAATCGTAGTTTTCTTCGGGGGAAATTCCTGCTGAAAGCCCTGCACTGTGATGGTTTAAGAAAGTTCCGTTGAAACTAAAATTCATTTCGGAACGTGCATAATGAAAAGGTTTAAACTGATAAACTCTGCTATAAGCTGTACTTGCCGAATAATTAAGAAATTTTCCTTTAGGTTTATACATTCTGTAGGCCATCCAAAAAGATTCAATCATTTCATTATTTCTGGTAAAATATCCCATATCGTTATTTTGGTATGAATCGTTGGATATTTGATGCGATAAATAGAATTGAAAATTTCCGGAAATTTTTGACATTCTTAAATTATATAAATATCCTGAAGTTGAATTATTTATTGAATCTGATTTATAGCTGTACACTCCTATTCCGGTTAAAGAGTATTTATTCTCTTTATTTGCAATTTTAAAATCTGTTCCGGTTACATTTGAAACATTTTCGCCGCCTGAAATAACATAATTTGTGTTTATAAAACTCAAATATGAATTATTTTTCAATGTCTGTTCAATGGCTAAAACATTGTAATTTGTGAAATTTTGAGTAACAAATTCCCTTTCTATTCCGGTAATTGTATCTTGAATTACCGCAAAAGATTTTGATGTCATTCCGTTTAAAAAACCCAAACTTAATCCGCCTTTAGTTTTTCCGGAAATTTTTGTTGCGTTTAACATTCTGAGATCCGACGGATTTGAAATAAGTTTTTCACTTTCTGAAATATTACTTTCAACATCCCAATATTTTTCGGGCATTCCTCCAATTCTTCTTGAATAAAATATGTCGGCTCGGTTAAACAATTCTGTTCCTTCGGTAAAAAAAGAACGGTTTTCTTCGTAATAAAGTTCAAACGGCGAGAGATTAAGTCGTTTATCGTCGGACTGAACTTGTCCAAAATCAGGAATTAACATCATATCCAAAGTAAAACTTTCGTTAATTCCGTATTTTAAATCCATTCCGCCTTTAAAAAAAACCGAAGCTTTTTCGCCGTCATATTTTTGAATATATGTAGCAATAAAAGGGCTTAGCGATAATCTTACAGGCGATTTTATTTTAGAAATTCCCAAAAGATTTCCGTTTTTCAAAATCGAATTTGAAGCTGAAGGGTCAATTTCGCTCCATGATGAAGATTCTCTTGTTCTGTTAATATATCTTCTCACGTTTATTCCCCAATTTTGTGTGTCGATATTTGGAAATCTTAAAGCGGAATATGGAATTTTATATTCTACAGCCCAACCGTTTTTAACAATTTTCACTTCCGATTTCCATACGGCATTCCAATTCCAATCTGTTGAATTTCCGTCTAAATATTTATAATCCGACTGAACTCCGGCCGAAGTTACAACAAATGTGTAATTAATTTTGGCATCGTTAAACGGATCAATTGCAAAAGCAAAAAAATCGGCAACTCCTGTGTCGTCTCTTTTTGTAAGTTGATGCGAAATACTGTCGGGTGAAGTGTCAAAGTTCATTGCATAAACGTAAATTGATGTGTTGTCATACAATATTTTGAATTCCGAATTTTGAGTTGCTTCTTTTCCCGGATTTGGAACATATTGAATAAATCCGGCTCCGGAAGGTGCTTTTTGCCAAACACTGTCGGACAAATCGCCGTCAATAATTGGAGCAATTTCTGTTCTAAAAGCCGTAATTGTTTTTTTAGTTTGCGAAAAAATAATAGACGGGAAAAGTATTAGAAATGAAAATAAATATATTTTGTTCATATTTATATTATTATAATTTTAAAAATAGATTTTAGGTTTTATTTATTGATTATATATTACAAAATTAACCAAACTTTAGCTTGAAAATAAAACTCGGTTTTTAAGTAATTTATTTTGATTTTAAAAATATAAAAAACAAACTTCGTTATAACTATTTGATTTTATTAAAGATAAATCCAAAATATTATTTTTAAATATTATTTTTCGAAAAACTGAATTATTAAAAACCGGTTTACAAATGACAAATTGCAGATTTCAAAGCATATAAAGCAATATCAAAATTGATTATTTACCGATTATCAATTTGTAAAGACCTGACAGGTTTTATTAGAAAAATTGGAACTAACAACATTTTTCTTCTCATTATTTTTTGAAACCTGTCAGGTCTCCTAATAAAAAATAATCATCATATTATATTTCTAATTCGTTTTTTTGATATATTTATTTAATCTGTATTGCCTCAAAATTAGAGAATATGATTTTAGTGTTTTAAAAATCAATTTTACTTCATTATCAATAATATCTGTGTATAATTCATTTATTTGTTCGATTCCTCTGTTCACGGCAGTTTCGGCCTTTACAAAATCATTAACCGAAAACGCATCGGCCATAACTTTTAGCGTTTGATTCATTATTGCAATTGCATAAAGTTTTTTGAGTTCGGCTTCATAAATAAGTTCTTTTGAACTGTCGGAATCTTCCCATTTCAAAAATATTTTTTGTTCAATAAGCATGTTTGTTTTTGAATTCAAATCGAAATAAGAAATTTTTACAATAATTGGTTTTTCTTCTATTGATTTATCAATTTGGTTTAAATCGAATTTAATTATTGCAAGTTTATTATAACCCGGATAAATATTGTCGATATTAACTTTTGTCGTATTATTTGAATTTGAAATACACGGAAAACCGAATAATTGATTAAAAACAATTTTATCGTTATAAATAATATCAATTTTAACATTTGAAGCAACAGGAAACAAAAGTGAAGTAAGCTCATTATCAAAACTTTGTTCTAAATTATAAGAATTCTCAATATGTTGAAATGTTCCGCCGCCTTGTTCGGTAAGAAGTTTCAAAAGCGGTTGATTATAATCTCTTCCAACACCAATTGCCGAAATCAATATTCCTTTATCGTTGTATTCTTTGGATTTGTTCAGCACAATTTTTGGTTCGGTTTCGCCGTATCCGTCGGTTAATAGTATTAATTTATTTGTGCCTTTCGGAATCATATTTTTTAAAATTTCTTCATAACCCAAAATCATAGCTTTATAAATATTTGTACCTCCGCCGGCTTCCACGCTTTTTATCAAACTAAGAAATTCGTTTTGCTTTCCTTCCATTTTTCCGGCTTCAATAAGTATTTCGGGTTCCGATTCAAAAATAATTAGCGATGCAATGTCTTGAGGACGAAGCAATTTAACGAATTTTGAAAGAGAAATTTTTAATTCTTCAATTCTGTCATATCCGGCCATTGAACCGCTTTTGTCCATTACAAATGAAATATTCACAGGCGGTCCGTAAGAATTTGAACGGTCGTTTGTTGCAGAAATTCCGAGTTCCAAAATTGCTGTTTTTGAATTTTTATTTACAATTGTATTTCCCCAATTCAAAATCACCGACAAACCTTTTTCGGGTTTTGGATATTGCTTTGTTAAAAAATTATTAAATTCGTTTATCAATAAATCTTCAGAAGAAGGAATATATTTTTCGGGATATTGCAATTTTGGATCGGGAATATATGTAATTTTCATACTTCCGTAGCCGATTCCGGCTTTATATGAATGCGAAAGGTCAACAACATCAACATCTTTTTGAAAATCAAAATCAAGCAAATAATTTTTCTTTTTAGGAAGAAGAAATGTAACATTTCCTTCGTTGTCTGTTGTTCCTTTGTAAACAATATTCGACTTTATCATTTTCAAATAAACATTTTCATTTGCAGCAACTTGGCTCGAACTAAAATTTACGGTAATTGTATATAAAATGTGCGACGAAGTTCCTTCTGCTAATTCTTTGGGAATTATTTGAGTAATGGTGTCGTTAGAATTTTTTTCTTTTATATTTGTGGGTTGATATGTGAATTGCATTGTAAAAATACCGGGACTTTCAGGTGTTGAAACGTCCATAAAACTTTCAATTCCGTCGATATCGATTTCAAAGACTTTATTAAAGGGAACTTTAAAAATTGCTCGACCCGAATAGTCGGTTTTTGCTGTATATATTTTTTTACCTGCTAAATCTGTTAACGAAATATAAAATCCGGTGAGCGGTTTTGACAAATTGTCTTTCACTTCCAAAATCACAATTGATTCTTTATCTGTTGGTTTTGTATTTATAGTATTTGTTTGCGAAAATTTTTCAAAAACAATAAGACTTCTGTCGGGTAAAACACGGTTTTCTTTATTCCAAGCTTCCATGTCGTAAGTTAGAAATTCGCTTTGAGTTGCCATTCCGTTTTCCGGAATCATTAATACTTTGTGATTATATAATTCACCAATATTTACAATCCATTCGCTGCCGGTTTCTAATTCAAAAGTAACTTTACCGTAGGAATCGGTTTTTTTAAGAATTTTTTCTTTTGTAGATTTTTCTTTTACAAAAACTGTGAGTCCGCTAACCGGACTTTGCTTATTGTTCACAACTGTAAGTTTATACACTAAATTCTGACCAAAAACAGTTGTTAAAATCAGAAAAAATATCAAAAAAAACGAAAGCTTTTTCATTTTATATGGAATTAAAGAATTAATATTTTTAAAATAATACCGGAAGTTACAAAAAAAACACATCAGAAGACAGTAAAATTTTAATATTTCAATCTAAAAACATAAATTTGATGTTAGTAAGAAAAAATTTATTTACACCGTTTATGAAGAAAATGTTAAAAATTCTGATAATATTTTTTATAGTAATAATAGTTCTTTTCGGACTTTTTTTACTAATTGCAACAATTAAAGATTATCAGCCCGACGAAGAAACTGAAATTTTTAGTCCGGAAATTCAAGAAATTGTAGGAACCGATTTTGAAATAAACATATTGACTTGGAATATAGGATATTGCGGCTTAAGCTCCGAAACCGATTTTTTTTACGACGGTGGAAAAAGTGTATTTCCTTCAAAAAAAATAGTAGAAAGAAATCTGGATTCCATTAATAATTTTCTAAAGAAAAATGAAAATTACGATTTTATTCTTCTTCAAGAAATTGACGAAAAATCTAAAAGAACATATAGGTTTAATCAATTCGACACAATTGCAAAATTATTTGAAGGAAGAAATTCGTCGTTCGGAAAAAATTATGATGTATTTTTTGTGCCTCAACCAATAACAAAACCAATGGGAAGAGTAAAATCCGGACTGATGACAATTAGCAAATATGTTCCTTCAAAAGTTATTCGTTATTCGTTTCCCGGAAATTATTCATGGCCTGTAAGATTATTTTTTCTCGACAGATGTTTTTTGGTAAACCGCTATACACTTGCAAACGAAAAAGAGCTAATTGTCATAAACACACATAATTCGGCTTATGACGACGGAAGTTTGAGAAATAAACAAATGGAATATTTGAAAATATTTCTTAAAAGCGAATACGAAAAAGGAAATTATATAATTGTTGGCGGCGATTGGAACCAATGTCCGCCAAATTTCAACACATTATTCAACGGCGATTTAATGGATTTTGAACTGAAAAAAGATATTCCTTATGATTTTCTTCCAAAATGGACTTGGGCTTATGACAACACTTTACCAACAAACCGCAGAGTTGACGTGCCTTACAAAAAAGGAAAAACACTTACAACTGTTATAGATTTTTATTTATTATCGCCAAATATTAAAAAAATATCAATTAAAAATATTGATTTAGGTTTTGAAAATTCGGACCATAATCCGGTTTCAATAACTATAAAACTTAACTAAAATTTGAAAATTTTAAATTAAAATGGAAGAACTCAATATCACACTAAAAAAACATTTTCCGAGTTTTGATACAAATTTATTAAATGAAATTATTGAATTTTCGCAAATATTGGAAATTCCAAAAAAAACACAAATTCTTTCAAAAGGCGATTATGTTAGAATTTTGCCGGTTGTTTTGAGCGGAACCGTATAAGTATACAGCAATTACGAAGATAAAGAATTCCTTCTGTATTACATAAATCCTTCAGAAAGTTGCATAATGTCTCTTTCGACTTGCCTGAACGACAAAAAAAGTTCGGTTACTGCAATTGCCGAAAGTAACTCAACAATAATGCTTTTGCCTTCTGATAAAGTAAAAAAATGGATAAATAATTCACCGGCTTTTAACAATATTTTTTATGAATTATACAACACCGGATATTCCGACATGATTAACACCTTAAACCAAGTTTTATTTGAAAACATCGAAGACCGACTTTTAAAATATTTGCACGAAACAAAAAGAATAAAACAAAATTCAGAATTAAAATTAAAACACAGAGAAATAGCCGACGACTTGGGAACTGCAAGAGAAGTAATAAGCCGAATGCTTAAAAAACTTGAAAAAGATAAAAGAATTCACCAAGAAAAAAACGGAATAATAAAAATTTTGTAATTGTAACTTTAGTCACAACTTATTAATATTATAGGGCGTATCATTGCAATATAAATATTTATTTAAACAATTAAAAAATAAACAGCTGAAAAAAAATGTTGGAACAACCGATAAAATTGTAAGAATTGTGGCCGCAGTTTTAGTGGCAGTATTATATTTTACAGGAGTAATTTCAGGAACACTTGCAATTGTTCTTTTAGTTTTTTCGGCAGTATTTATTGCAACTGCATTTATGAGCTATTGCCCTTTATACTCAATTTTCGGCATAAAAACTTGTCCTTTCAATAAAGATGAAACAACAAAAGTTGAATAATTTATTTGAGCATAAATTCTTTTAAAATTATAGAAATTACTGTAATAAAAAACAAAATTCCGTTGATTATTACAGTTTTTTCTTGTTTCAAAAATAGATATTCTTAAATTCGGATAATTTTTGTAAGTTTAATATCATTATCCGAGCTAATTTTTGGCTACATAAAATAAAATCATTATCCGCATTGTTTATTTCAAACAGCGAATAATTAACTGATTGGTTCGCTCATTTCGTATAAAACATTGGGACATAAATCTATTCCGTTTTCCCAAATTAAAGTTTCCATTTCTTCGTCTAATTTAACCGTTTTGAATAAATCAAGATTAAGTAATTGTCCAAATTTACTTTGCGGAGAAGTAGTCCATTCTTTCAATTTTGGTTCAAAATTTATCTTTCTAATTTCGTTATTGTTAAAAAGTAAAACCAATTCAAAATTATTATATCCTACTATTTCTTTTATTAAATGCAACATAGTTTTATTAATTTAAGAGTTCTATTTTCTTGAAATTTGGATTTTCTTTTGTGCTTTCGTTCCAATTTTCCAATAATTCATCTTTATGTAATTCTATCCAATCTTCAACTAATCTTACTGCTCTTTTCGGTAATTTACCAACAATTATTTCGCCTGTTAAAATTGACATTTCTGCCCAATATTCACCATATTTTGCGTGCAAATGCGGAGGCAAATGGTCTTTTGGATACATAAAAATAATTAATCCATAAAATCTGCTAATTTCATGCATAGTTTTTAACTTATTTATTAATGCAAATATACGATTTGTAAAAAAAAAAATCTCGGGAATTCAATACTTTTAAAAAGATTTTTTGTTTAAAAAATAGATATTCTTAAATTCGGATAATTTTTGTAAGTTTACTTCCAATATCAAAACCAAATAAGAAATGACTAAGAAAAAAATTATTTTAATCGTAATTGCCTCAATATTAGGAGTTATAATTATTGGAGCATTAATATTTATAAACATAATTAAAAACAGCGGAAAACCCGATTTGAACGGTGAGTTTAAAATGAAAGGTTTGAAAGATGTTGTTACTGTTTATCGCGATTCTGCAGGAGTTGCACACATTATAGCCAAAAATGAAGAAGATTTATACAGAGTTACAGGATATATTTCGGCTCAAGACAGAATGTGGCAAATGGATTTGGTGAGAAGAGTTACAACCGGCAGACTTTCGGAAATTCTTGGCGAAGATTATGTTGACACAGATGCATTGCTCCGCTCGCTCCGACTTAGCGAAAAATCCGACAAAATAATGAAAACCACTTCACCTGAAGTGATTTCGGTACTAAAAGCTTTTTCAGAAGGAGTAAATCAATATATTCAAGAAGATAATCTCGGTTTTGAATTCACAATTCTCGGCTACAAACCCGACCTTTGGAAACCCGAACATTCAATAAACCTCGTCGGTTACATGGCTTGGGATTTATCAATGGCTTGGAGCAGCGAACTAACACTTTACGGTTTGAAAGATAAATTACCCGCAGAAAAGTTTAACGAACTTTTTCCGGATTTGAATCTTCAAAAAACACCGGTTTTTAATGGAATTGCTCAAAACTTTGATTTACCGAAAGACAATATGCTTTCTGCTTATGAAAAAGTCAGGAAAATTGTTCCTGAAATAATAAATGCAAGTAATAATTGGGCTGTTTCGGGCAAAAAAAGTGTAACCGGAAAACCGATATTTGCTAACGATATGCACCTCGGACTTATGATTCCCGGCGTTTGGTCGCAAATTCACCAATATATTGAAGGCAAAATTGATGTTACCGGCGTTATTCTTCCCGGACAACCGTTCGTTGTTGCCGGACACAACCAAAACATTGCTTGGGGAATGACAAACGTTATGCTCGATGATATTGATTTCTATGTTGAAACTGTTAATCCGCAAAATTCAGGTCAATATAAATTCGACGGAAAATGGACAGATTTTATTATCAAAACCGAAATAATTAAAGATAAAAAAGGAAATTCGGTTGAAAAAATTATAAAATACACTCATCGCGGTCCGGTTATAAGCGAAATTAAAGGTTTTTCGGATAAAGTTATTTCAATGCGATGGATTGGAAACGAAAACAGCGACGAAGTTAGAACTGTTTACCTTCTTAACAGAGCTAAAAATTGGTCAGATTTTAAAAATGCAGTAAAAACATTTGTTTCAGTTTCTCAAAATATTGCTTATGCCGATATTGAAGGAAATATTGGATTACAGTGTTGCGCAGGAGTTCCAATCAGAACTTCGCCGGGCTACAATGTATTTCCGGGCGATACAAGTCTTTACGATTGGAAAGGAATTGTTCCGTTCGACTCGCTTCCATACACATATAATCCGGAATGCGGATATATATTTTCTGCCAACAATAAAACAATTGGCGAAAACTTCCCTCACTACATAAGCCAATGGTTTGATTTGCCTAATAGAGCAAACAGAATTGAACAAATGCTTAAAGAAAAAGAAAAACTTTCGGTTGAAGATTTCAAAAAAATGCACACCGACCAAAAATCTCTTCTTGCCCAAGAAATAACACCAATTCTTCTAAAATCAATTAAATTGAAGCAAAACTTAAGCGAAAACGAAAAAAAAGCTGTAGAAATTCTTAAAAAATGGGATTTTGTTTACACCAAAGAAAGTTCGGCTGCGATAATTTTTGAAGAAATGTATATTATTCTTTCTAAAAATATAGTGTTCGACGAAATGGGTCAAGAAAATTTCGATAAATTCAGAAAAATGGATTTACTTACAAATTACTTGATGGACAGAATTTTCAAGAATGGCAATTCCGATTGGTGCGACGACATCAAAACAAAAGAAAAAGAAGATTTGACATTTATGATTAACAAATCGTTTGGAGAAACAATTGAAAAACTTTCTAAAGACATGGGAAATTCACCCGAAAAATGGCAATGGGGAACTGTTCATATTTTAAAATTACAACATCCTTTGGGAAAAGTAAAAATTCTTGACGTATTGTTTAATCTCAATAGAGAATATTCAGTTGGCGGAAGTTATCATACTGTAAGTCCGTATTCTTATGACTTTAACGAACCATACACAGCCAATCATGGAGCTTCGCATCGCCACATATATTCAATGGCAGATTTTGATGCTTCTTACAGTATAATTCCAACAGGAACAAGCGATGTTCCCGGAAGCGAATTTTACTGTAATCAAACAGATAATTATATAAAAGGAATTTATCATGAAGACATTTTTAGTATTGAAAAAGTAATGAAAAACGCTAAATATAAAGCAGTATTTAAACCGTAAAAGAAAAACTTTTAATTGACATTTGAATAATTGATAATTTGACTAAATATGATTAACTTTGTCATAATTTATAATCTATAATTATAATGTATTTAGCTCCATTAAATTACGACAGATATTTCAAGAAAGTATTTTCTGATACTCGGATTGCCAAACGCTTTCTCGAAGATTTTTTTGATATAACAATCGACGAATTAGAAATACTTCCGACCAAGCATAAAATTACAGATAATTCGACATCTGTAGAATTTGATTTTCGTTGCAAAATAAAAGATAGTTTTGTTATTATCGACATGCAACAATGGTTTAAATCAGATATAGTACACCGTTTTTATATGTATCATTCGATGAATACCGTTTTACAATTAGAAAAAATGCCGGACAAAAGCATAAGATTGGGCGAAAATAAAAAACGAGGCATCAAAGATTACGATAAACTAATACCCGTTATTACATTAATTTGGTTATCAGACGATAACTTAAATTTTAACGAAGATTTTGTTTCATATACCATGACAAGCGAAACACTCAACGATTTTGTGCGAAACAAAAATCTGTGGAAACAAGAAAATATGTTAGAAATACTATCAGAACGCGAAAAATGTTTAGAAATAATCGACAATCGAACCAAAAAATTAGATTTTTTACAAAAAAATAAATTGATATATGCATTTCAACCTAATATAGTTAAAAATCAAAAATATAGCAAATATTTAGATTGGTTCGAACTTGCCGATAAAACACGAAATAAATTAAATGAAAAAGCTTGGTTTGATAAATATTTAAAAGACGATATTTTTGTCGAAATAATTAAACGAATAAATACAGAATCATTCGAACAATCAGATTGGGAATACATTAATAATCAAGAAGAATTTATAGAAGAAGTTCGTCGTTTCGAACAAGTTTTTGTAGAAGAAGGTTTCCAAAAAGGAATGGAAAAAGGAATGGAAAAAGGAATGGAAAAAGGAATGGAAAAAG